>JAIELM010000442.1 GCA_019752975.1 Undibacterium sp.
TGACGCCGTGCGGGCTGCGCTTAACAAAAAACACCGAGGAGGTTTTAATGGGCCGACAGACGCATATTCTGCGGCATGGGGATCGAACGGTGTTTTTACCATTGAAAACGAATATAACCAAATCATGGCAGGGTTAAGTAGCGGTGAACTAAGTCTCACTCTCATCAGTAGCAGCGACAATGTCAACACTTGGGAAATTGCTCGAAACGAAGGTTACTTAAATAATTCATGGAGTGATAGTGTTGATCTATCGTTGGATGTAGTAACGCGCGCCGAACTTTCCCATCCACAAGACGGCGAAGAGGTGGCACCACTGACCACCGCCGATGTGGGACCTTTAAGTATTCCTCAATTGCAGGTATCATTGCCGGAAGCGCGATTTGAAAATACGCTCGAGTCTAGCTTGGTAGACTCTTCTACTAGCATTGAAAACGCAAATTCGCGCACTTTGGGCATCAGTGGTTTTACTGATGCAGAGATGTTAGATCCGCTTAAAGATGGCTATCTAATCGCATCAAACTCAGATGGCAAATCTATGTCGACGGACGCGCGGCTCTTCGACGATTTTGGTAAAGTAAATAACGGCAACGATCAATCTACAGTGATTAGTAAAAATGGCTGGACTGACGTCGTGGGATCAATTGAAATCAAGAGTGTAATTGATGATGCTTCAGTTAAGCCTTATTTGAAAACGGAATTACTTCCAGATGGTGCGTCTAATATTTCGGGTGCAAAAGTAACGCTTCCAGATGATAGTACAATTGATGGCTATGGTTTCGATCTGAATGGTGTTCGCAAGTACGGGACAATGAGTCCCGAACAGGAATCCGACATTCAACAAGTTGCTATAACTGCACATCGTATGACGGAGGGAGAGAAAGCTGCTTATGATCAGGAGCGAGTCACGATACCTTTACTTGATGGTTTTGATTCTACGCCATCACTTTCAGATCGTTTATTAAGAAGCCCGTCGAGAGAATTGTTAGAAAAAGCTGCCGCGGATCACACGACATATCCGATTTTAAAGCCATGGGACGGGACAGTTTACAAGTCACGTGCTGAGACGATTATAGATAATACGAATTGGATGGATGGAGGAACGCTCAGCGCCATCAATTATGGAATCGTCAAAATATTAGGGGGAAGTGATGAAGCTGCGCAAGCTGCTGCGGCTTTTGGAAATGTCTTGGATTCAGTGGGAATTACTTCACGATTCGGTTCTCAAAGTACGCTAAATGTAGCGTCAAGAACTCAAGCTACGCCTGTGAATTCGTACAGTACACTGAATCAGGTTAATTTAGGTGTAAATAGCGTTCGTAATTTTGTTGGGGCAAATAGAATACCTTCACCTGGCGATGCCGATTTTATGGGGCCGGTTATCAAAGTTGGCGAAGGAAATAAAGTCTATATTCCGACAACCCCACTACCAATGAAAACTGTGGCCGGGGTTGGTGATGTTCCTCTACTACTCACAGAAGCCAATGGACTTCCACATTCCGTTCTTGGTGGAAAAGTAGCAAGTGATGGAGTAACCGTTTATCGGCAATCTGCAACGTTTGAAGTTGGAACTTGGCCGAAACCTAACGGCCTTGATATACCATGGGGACGAGTAGATTGGACAGACCATCCGTACCTGCCTGGTCCGGCGCATCCGAATCCACACATTCATGAATTCTATTATGATTTCAAGCAAGGTCAGTGGCGTACGACGTCAGCTAAACCATATTATGAAAATTAAGGTGGCAATTATGAACGCAAATTTTGGGTTAATTATTCGAAAATCTAAAGCAGACTCACTTTTTATCCCCTTGCTGCAAGAAACTCGGACATGGGGTCAAGAGGTTATCACCATTAATAAGCAAAGTTTTTGCTTTTCTTCGCTACAAGGAATTGAATTTAAATTTTATCCAATGACTGAATTTGTCAAAAAACATCTTCCTATCGATGCTCGATTTGATGACAATGAATATATGTGGATGGCAGGGCAGATGCTCGATAATTATGAGGAATGGGTGCATACCAATGATATTGATACTGCAGAATTTCATCCATTTGAAACTGGACTTCTTGAGTTAGTTAGGCAAGCAGGTATTAGCTCAATTTTGTTTGCCCCTGAAGGGGAAAGGCTTGAAAATTTCGTGAATATTAATCGATCGGGAATCACTGGTTTGTTGCGTGCGAATGTAAAAAATCTTGATGAATCAAAAGGATTTTTAGCGACGATAAGTTAGTTGGGACAAATGGGGTAGAGCGTTCTATCAATGGTGCCGCTGGACGCTCGTATGCGGACAATGTTCTTCCTGGCGGGAATGGCCAAGCGTTAGCTGGTCATGGCGAGTTGCGCGGAGGTAGCGGCGTTACAATTGTTCCGGATAGAAGTGCGGTAACGCAACCAAGAACAGGCATCAAAATTCTTGATGAAACTGGTCAATATATCGAATGTGGTATTACACACCTCACTAAAATCATACTCCCAGTTAAATTAAAATCATACGATTTTGCTGAGTTTGGGATGGTTTTGCCATATTAGCGTCATAGTATTTTGAAAGGTGAACCACGCTTTGGTCGTATTTTGAGTCGAATTATGGTCATCGCTTTTGAGTTGAAAAAAAGGGAATTGCTTTCCCTTTGAGTTAAATAAAGAGACGATGATTTAGGTCGTCTCAAAGCTAGAATGCTGAAATGATGTTGTTACACCGATTGATACGGCAGTGGTAAAGTCAAGCCCAGCGGCTAAGGGAAAAAGCCTCCTTTTCGTCTTCGGCCATGAAGGTAAGGCGCTCGCATTGATGGAGAGATGCGCATCATTTTTCTGCTTTCACTTGCTGTTTGATGAGTGCTTCATGAGAGCGCCAGTGGGGTTGTTGTAGAGCGACGTTGACGTGGGAGACGGTGTAGATGCGTTGCTGTGCCATGCAAGTGACGATGAGAATTCGGTTCAAATTGGTGGTTTTTGTGATTGGTGTTTGGGAAATTACAGGAGTAATGTGTTGCTCCTTCCAATTAAATGAATTTGATTTCACATTTAGAAATGCCCAATTTCGAATTTTTCGTTCACAATAGAAGAGTGCTACACGTTTATAATTCGGCAGCACTACGGTCCAAAAAATCACCACACATCGGAGGTTCAAATGAAGCGAGTCACTGGCATCGGCGGAGTATTCTTTAAGGCTAAGGATGCACCCATGCTTCACGCTTGGTATAGGCGTCATCTTGGTATCGATGTTCAGCCTTGGGGAGGAGCTGCATTCGATAGTGTAGACCCGGATGGTAAGGCGACAGGTGGAACGACTGCTTGGAGTATCAGTTCTGAGGATGGCGACCAATTTGCGCCGAGCAAGTCTTCATTCATGGTGAATTACCGTGTTGAGGATCTTGACGCCTTGGTCAGTTTGCTCAAAGAGGAGGGTTGTAACGTCCTCGATAAGCGTGATGACTCGGAGTACGGCAAGTTTGCTTGGGTCATCGATCCTGAGGGAAATAAGGTCGAATTGTGGCAAGCGCCTATCGGTCAGTGAAACATACTCGCACTTCCGAGTAAAAACGATGTGCCGTCGGCAGTCGAACATGCAAGATAAAAGCCATTTGTTAATCTTTTAGACTTGCTCATCAAAGAACTAGTCTATACACTGGCGCTGTTTTGGTGCTCGTGGGTATGTTCATATCCACAGTTAAACGGGAAATACTCTATGCTTGGCGCTTAGTCGCGAACAAGCGCTGAAGTATGCTGCCCCCGCAACGGTGCACAAGTGCAAATGTCTTTTTGATGTTTGCGAATTCTCTCATTATGCCACTGTGTTGTGATTGCTAAGATCATGCATGGGAAGGTTAGAGAATCTGACTTGTTAGCCCGGATACCGGCCAGAGTAAGTGAGATGTCGCGCATTATGTTGACGCGCTGTCTTGTGTTCACACAAGCTACGGGGAGGTAGCTTGTTTGCCTTTTCTATTGTGTAATCATGTCTATTAAAATAAAACCGCTCGCCTTGAGCGCGGCCATTGCCGCCGTATTTCCCATTGTTTCTATTCTTTCCGCATCGGCTTTTGCTCAAAGTACGAATGACGAAGCACGTACCTCTAAACAAAACGTATTGGTGACTGCTAGCCGCCAATTGCAGACCGCACAAGATGTGTTGGCCGATAATGTGGTGATTAGTAAAGAAGAGATCGTTAAATCGGGCGCCATGTCAGTAGTCGATTTGCTGCAACGCCAACGTGGTATCGAAATCGCCCGTAACGGTGGAGTGGGTAGTAATTCTTCTCTGTTTATGCGCGGCGGAAATAGTCAACAAACAGTGGTATTAGTTGATGGCGTGCGTATCGGTTCTTCTACTTCCGGTGCGGTGACTTGGTCCACCATCCCTTTGTCACAAATCGATCATATTGAAATTGTCTACGGTGCTTTGAGCGGACTCTATGGGGCGGACGCGATGGCAGGAGTAGTGCAAATTTTCACAAAAAAAGGGCAGGCAGACACAGCGTTGAACCTTAGTGCTGGTGCAGGTAGTTATGGACAACGTCAAGTTTCGACTGGTGTTTCTGGTTCAAGTGAAGGCTTAAGTTTTTCTGTGCAAGCAGCGCGTGATCAGGCTGATGGTATTTCTGCGCTCACTAATCCCACTGCGTTTGGTTATAACCGAGATAAAGATGGATATAAGTTGGACAGTGTGAATGGGCGCGTGGCTTATCGCTTTAATTCAGGTACGGAGGTCGGCGTCAATCTCATGCAGTCGCGCCTTAACGTGCAATTTGATTCCAGCGCAACGCAAGATGATAGAAACGTACAAGATCTCGCAACCGTATCGATGTATGCGCAATTTAAACCTAGTGAAATGTGGCAGAGTCGAGTTCAGGTCTCGCAAAGTAAAGATAAGGGCGCGACTTTACCATCTGCGACACCTAACTTTTTCAATACGACACAAGCTTTTTTAACTTGGCAAAACGATTTTCGGATCGATACAAGTACGCTGCAAGTATATGCTGAGCGTCGAGATGAAAGCGTTGACTCTTCCTTAGTCGGTTTGAATAGAAAACGTAGTACCGATTCTTTGGCATTATCTTCTTTCACGAAAATTGATGCGCACTTAGCCAGTCTTAATATACCTTACGATAAAAATTCTCAATACGGCAAAAGCACCACAGGAAGCGCAGCCTACGGTTATCGCATAGAGAAAAATCTTCGTGTTAATGCCAGCCTAGGGACTAGTTTTCGGGTGCCTTCCTTTAACGATCTGTATTATCCAGGTTACGGCATTGATAGCGTTCGACCAGAGCATGCAAAGAATGCTGAGATAGGTTTGTACCAGGAGTCGGACACTCTAGAATGGAGTGCAGTTTACTATCAGAATAAGGCGAGAGACTTAATGGTATACGCGTTTCCATGTGCGATAACCAATTACAAGGAGCCTCGCAAGAATGGTTGTAGTACGAATGTTGCTCACGCTACTATGTCAGGTTTAACTCTCGCAATTAAGTCGCAACTAGGTGACTTCAATGTACGGGGAAGTGTGGATATACAAGATCCTAAAGACGATAGTACCGGCTTAGTTCTGGCGCGTCGTTCCAAACGACATGCTAACTTTGCAGTGGAATATCGTTTGGCGAAAACGCTATTGGGTATGGAAACGAACTTATCTGGTCAGCGTTTTGACAACGCTGCAAATACCACCAAAATGGGTGGGTATGGACTATTGAATCTCTATGCACAGCATGATTTGGGCGGTAATTGGTCAGCGCTAGCACGTTGGAATAACGCACTGAATAAGAAATATGAATTGGCACATAATTACGGTACTTTAGCTTCTAATCTGTTCGTTGGTGTGAACTACGGCTTACGTTAATTTCTGGAGAGTGACATGAATCACGACAATAACGAAGCGCAAGTGGTCCCCGAAGTGATAGACGATATCAACACCCGTCATCAAAGACGTATGCAGCGTAAGAAAGAGTTGATAGATCAAAAGATAGCAGCGGCTCAACGTGTCACTGGTATTGTCGTGATTAATGCCGGAAATGGTAAGGGAAAAAGCTCTAGTGGCCTAGGTATGGTAATGCGTGCTATGGGTCATGGCATGAAGGTGGGGGTAGTGCAGTTTATTAAAGGGGCGATGTCCACAGGGGAGGAATTATTCTTGAGGCGTTTTCCGGATGAAGTTTGCTTTCATGCGATGGGAGAAGGTTACACGTGGGAGACACAAAATCGTGAGCGTGATATCGCTAAAGCCAAGTTGGCTTGGGCGAAAGCCAAAGAGTTTTTAAGTGATCCTAACATCGGTTTGGTTTTATTAGATGAACTCAATATCGCTTTGAAATACCATTACCTCGACGTGCAAGAAGTGATTGCCGATCTTGATGCCAGACCAGAAATGCAGCATGTGATTATCACCGGGCGGGGTGTGCTGCCCGAGCTAGTGGAGATCGCCGATACCGTCACCGATATGCAAGTAGTGAAGCATGCGTTTAAAGATGGCATCGCCGCACAAGCGGGGATAGAGTGGTAAGTTCATTCGAGAACACCATGGTAAGCGCAAAAATTGTCTTGATTTCGGCGATCGCCTCAGGTCAAGGTAAGACCACAGTGACCGCCGCGTTAGCAGGTAAATTACGGCAGATGGGCAGGCGTGTCAGAGTATTTAAAACGGGCCCAGATTTTATCGACCCGATGATGTTAGAGCGAGCTAGTGGCGCACCAGTTTTGTCCTTGGATTTATGGATGCTTGGTTTAGAAGCTTCACATAGTTTGCTGGCACAAGCGGCTAAAGAAGTTGATGTGATCTTGATTGAAGGTGTGATGGGCTTGTACGATGGCAATCCATCCTCAGCTGATCTAGCCCGCGCTTTCGGTGTTCCCGTCTTAGCGGTGGTGGACGCTAGCGCGATGGCGCAAACGGTAGGTGCGGTGGTGATGGGTTTACGTGATTTTGGTCCTGTGAATTTGGCGGGTGTTATCGCGAATAAAATCGCCTCGATTGGACATGCCAACATGATCAAGGATGCCATGAAAGAGATCCCCTTGCTGGGAACTTTGGCGAGGCAAGAACAAGCTTTGCCCGAGCGTCATCTGGGTTTGGTTCTGCCCAATGAAGTGGCGCAAATTGAATCTATCTTAGATCAACAAGCAGCGAGTTTGACCCTTAACTTGGACCTATGGAACAGCCTGCCACCGACAGCTTTTGAATTAGCTGAGCCGGCTATCGCCACGCAAGCCTATTTACAAGGAAAATGCATAGCCATCGCGCGTGATGCGGCTTTTGCTTTCATTTATCCAGCGAATCTTTTGTGCTTGCAAAGCATGGGGGCGGAGTTGATTTTCTTTTCTCCGATCGCAAACGAGGCCGTTCCAAGTCAAGCTGATGCGGTCTATTTGCCTGGAGGTTATCCAGAGTTACATGCGGAAAAACTAGCGCAAGCCAAACATTGGCAAGCCTCAATTCGTGATTGTCACGCACAAGGTCTACCGATCTGGGCCGAGTGTGGTGGCATGATGTCCGTGTGTGAAAAATTAGTGGATATGCAGGAACAAATCTGGACCATGGCGGGTCTTTTTGCAGGCAGCGTCAAAATGCAAAAACGCCTAGCTGCACTAGGTGGGCTAGCCTGGCAGACCGAGCAAGGAGAATTGCGCGGACATACTTTTCACTACTCCCGTTTTGAAACCTCGTTAGCGGCACAAGACTGCACGGTTAAGCAAAAGGATGGAGAAGCCGGTGAGTCCATCTATCAGGTGGGTAATTGTCGTGGTTCGTATTTTCATGCTTATTTTCCTTCTAATCCACGAGCGGCAGCACAATTATTTTTGGAAGCGAAGACATGATGCAGTAAATTGTTGTTTCAGAAGGCTAGTGCAGATTTAACGGAAAAATCAAAAATACTGATTGCACGTACAGTATTTTTGATTTATATTACTAATCACTGATGATTTATTCAGCAAAATTGCTGAACATGACGGAGATTAAAAATGATGAATTTAGAACAGTCCTTTGAACCGCGCTTTGGTCTGCAATTTTGCCCAAACTCTTTTTTGCTTCGACTTGGCTCCCGTGAAATTTTTGTTTGCCGAGATTTTAGATCTAGGCCTTACCGTGTAAACCCCATCATTGATTGCTCTGCAGGTGTACAAATGGGGCATGTGGAAATTCTGGTTTTTCGCAAATTTTTACTGATCTTCAGCAAAGCAAGATGGTGAGTCCTAGCGTCTGCGAAAACCGCCCTAGCGAGTTGCCGACGAAGATAGTACTGTGCTTCGGCGAGGAGGCAACAACGACGCTGGGGTGATTTTTGTGTCAGTTCTCAAGCTTAAAAGCCGAGATCGGAGAGTAAATCATCGACATTGTCTTGACTTAATTGCGTACCACCAACAGAGCCAGGTCCAGCCAATATTTCCTCTTGTTTGTGTGCGGAAATCGCTCCTTCAGGAGCACCGCTGATTAGCAGTGCGAGTAAGTCTTTTTCTGTGCGCTCTAGCAGATTAACGACCTTCTTAATGAGTTGTCCGGTGAGATCTTGGAAGTCTTGTGCCATCATGATGTTGGACAAGGCTTTTTCTGTGGCGGCGCTGGTGTTTTTTGCTTCGGAGACGAAGGAGTGCGTTTGCATTAACAGCGAGAGTAGATCTTCTTTGGATAAGGTTTCTAGTGCTGCTGCATTCATTTTGGAGAGAAGTTCATCGGCGGCTTTGCCGCATTGCTGTTGTAATGGTTGGGTAACTTCCACCGCACTAAGGACGGTATTGGCTGCGTTTTCGGTCAATACTGCAATATGATGCAGCCTTTCGCGTGCAGAAGGAAATTCGTTTGAGGCCTCTGCTACAATCGCATCTGCGCCAACCCAAGTAAGCGCATCGTGTAGTGTACGCACGACATGACCAAGTCCTTTATACATGAGTTCGGGATTTTCTCCGTTTGGTTTGGTACTTTTAGAGAATTTCTCGTTCATGAATTAGCCCTTTAATGTTGTCACTGTGTCGATAAATCATAATTGAGAACAGGGAAACATTCAATAAATATCGGCTTCGATATTCCTCCCAAGTTGTTTTTGACTCTTTATCTAGGCTGCTTCTATATGTTCCACTAATAATTGCACCTTGGTCACACCATTGTATTCGTTGGCATCTAGGCGAAAAGCCACTTTAACATTTCCTCCAAAACTTTCAGTGTGGCCAAACCAAATCGCGTCGTAGCGTTGTCCATTTTTTTCTAGGAGTAGTTTGAGATGACGCTCTTTTAAAATACGCTGTGAAACCAATTTAAATTCATCGCAAAAAAGTGGTGGTGCAAAACCTTGCCCCCAGACTTGGGTCGCTAAGAGCGCAATAAAATCGGTGGTGTAATAAGCCTCTTCCAATGCGCCGTCGGTTTCTACAATGCGCTCCAATTGAGTATGACTGAGCCAACTTTTTCCTACCGCTTCAAAGGCGGCTTGAAAAGCGGGGAAGTCCTCGAAACGTAAAGTGAGTCCCGCTGCCATGGCGTGACCGCCGAATTTTTGTATTATATTGGGAGCGTGTTTGGAAACAAGGTCTAAGGCATCGCGTAAATGAAAACCGGGAATGGAACGACCCGAACCTTTGATCAATCCCTCGTCACCGGGGGCGAAGGTGATGGTAGGGCGATAAAATTTATCCTTTAAACGTGATGCGACGATCCCGATCACGCCTTGATGCCACGATTCGTCAAAGACGGTGATGGTGTGATTATCTTGGGCTTGAAAGTCATCTAAATGAAGTAGGGCGACGTCTTGCATTTCGCGTTCTATATCTTTACGGTCGGCATTGATGTGATTTAATTCTTGTGCGATTTGCCATGCACGACCTTCATCGTCAGTGGTTAAGCATTCTATGCCTAAAGACATATCGGCGAGGCGACCAGCAGCATTTAAACGCGGCCCGACAGCAAAACCCAAATCAAATGGACTAGCACTACGTGCTTCGCGGCTGGCGACTCTAAATAGCGCAGCGATGCCAGCGTTCATGCGTCCAGAACGCATACGTTGTAAACCTTGGGCAACGAGGATGCGATTGTTAGGATCTAATTTGACCACGTCAGCGACCGTGCCTAGCGCGACCAAGTCGAGTAAAACATCTAGCTTAGGTTGACTCTTGGCGTCGAAGAGACCACGCCGACGGATCTCGGCACGCAAGGCAAGTAAGACATAAAACATGACACCAACCCCTGCGATATTTTTGCTGGCAAAGGTGCAGTGGGGTTGATTGGGGTTAACAATCACAGCGGCTTCTGGCAGGGCATCTGCCGGTAAATGATGGTCAGTGACGAGTACTTGTATGCCTAGCACATTGGCGGCGGCTACGCCCTCGATGCTGGCAATCCCATTATCGACGGTGATGATGATGTCGGGTGCTTTTTCGCGCACGCTCAGTGCGACTATTTCTGGTGTTAGTCCATATCCGTACTCGAAGCGATTTGGCACGATGTAATCGACTTGCGCACCCAACATACGCAGCCCACGTAGTCCAACGGCGCAGGCGGTGGCGCCGTCGCAGTCATAGTCCGCGACGATCACCATTTTTTTATTGGAAGCGATGGCATCGGCTAAAAAAATGGCTGCTTTTTGATTGTGTAGTAATTCGTTAGGCGGTATGAGCGCGCTTAAGTCACTGGATAGTTCTTTGGGCTCAACAATGCCACGGGCCGCAAATAACCGCGCTAATACGGGATGCAGGCCGCTTTGGCGTAGGGTTTCAGCTTGGCGAAAAGAGTAGGGGCGGGTGCTGATGCGGGTCATATTTGATGTTGACGTTATGGTGTTTATGAAGAACTTAAGAAGTGCTTATGACATATTTAATGTTAGCGCGAGTAGCGACTTTAATGTTGGTTTTCGCCAAAATCGGAGATTTTTTCCTGAAGTGAAATGGTAGTGCGCGAGTTTGGTACTGTCACTCAAATAGAAATCTACGCTGCTGATTTCCTTATTTTTTAAAGCTAGTTGCAAGGGCAAAAACCATGTGGTTTCCAAACAATTGATCTGCGCTAGCCATTCAGCTGCATCACCGTTGATGGCGGATTCGATTAAATTGGGTAGGCAAATACGATTGCTATCTCCACTCAGTTGCGACAGACCTTGTTCACCATTCTGGAATGTGGAGTTGGCAAGTTCTGCACTGCCGCTGTGCAGCCAAACAGAGTTGATAGGACGTTCTCCTCGCTCTTCTCGCGCTTGATTGATGGGATGAATGTGCCACAGCATTTGTATTTCGTTTTGCAGCGTACGCCATGCGCGCGCATGGTCGCCTTCGGCGATCCAAATGGTCATATTGTGGCCACTGGCGGCGTCAAGGCTAGCAGTTTGTAAGTTGGACCAATCGTCGGCACGCAAGAACCAAGTTTTTGCATCGCCATAAATCAGGGTTTTACCCACTTCTTCACATAGGGATTTTGCTGCTTCAAATAAGGTGCGTGCTTCAGCTTCCTCAAATTTGAGACGTCTTTGATCCATCATCACCAGATGATCGCGAGCGACATGAATATGCACCGGGCTTAAGCTGAACCAATAACCACTTTCGGGTAAGAGAGAAAATTCTTGCATACGCAGGTGAGTTAACGGCGCACTCGTTTGTCTCCCCTCATGGCCTGTCGATAGACTCGAAGTGAGCCAGCGTTCGTGGGGTAGTAAGCGAGAAAACTCATCAAATTCAAGCACTTGTCCTTGTTTTGCGTAGCCGAGCAAGTGAGCTAAAGACGGCGTAGACATCTGCCGCACAAGTTCTTTTTGGTGGGGAGTAGGGGGAATGCCGAAAGGCAAAATAATTTCTAAATGGCTCATATGCGTATTGTATGGCAAACTAGCGTCCTCTTAGAAAAAATGGATGCATCCCTTGTTGAAAAATCTCCCTTTTGAATGGCTAGTCGGCTTGCGCTATACACGTGCAGGGCGACGTAGTGGTCGCAGTAGCTTCATCTCATTTATTTCTTTTGTCTCTATGGCGGGCATCGCGCTAGGTGTGGCGGCGCTGATTATCGTGTTGTCGGTGATGAATGGATTTCAAAAAGAAGTGCGTGATCGTATGCTGTCGGTGTTGCCGCATATTGAGGTGTTTGACGCTAGCGGAGTGATCCCTGATTGGAAGGCGACCGCACGAGAAACGCAAAAACATCCTGCCGTTGTCGGTGTGGCGCCCTATGTCGATGCACAAGCGATGATGATCAATGATGGGGTGATGCGCGGTGCGATGCTGCGCGGTATTTTGCCTGAGGAGGAGCCCAAGGTTTCGGTTGTCGCTTCGAGGTTGAAAGCGGGTAAGTTGAGTGACCTAACGGAAGGTTCATTTAATATCATTCTCGGTATAGAGCTGGCTCGCGCCATGCATGTGGGGATAGGTGAAAAAGTGACGCTAGCCGCTGCCGAAGGGCAGTTAACTCCTGCTGGGACTGTGCCACGTTTAAAAGCTTTTACGGTGATTGGGGTATTTGACGCTGGACACTATGAATTTGATTCTGGCATGGCCTTCATCCACATCGCC
>JAIELM010000345.1 GCA_019752975.1 Undibacterium sp.
TGCAAGTCCGGCCGCGCCAGCTCCGATGACGCAGACCGGCATTTCGCCCGGCTTTGCAATGGCTGCCGCCGTCGGGACTTCTGCTTGTTCCAACGCCCGCACCTCGATTTTTATGCGAGTTCTCAATAAAAGCACTTCGAGTATAAAAAAAACGCTTGCGCTGATGTAGGCCATATGTAACATGGGAATACTGATAATTTCCATACATACACCTAACCAATTGGGATGCCTGATATGGGCAAATATCCCTGTTCGTACGCGCGGCCTACCAGGGACAACGGTGGTTGGTAAAGTCCAACGTTGTCCCAATGCGTGCATGGAGGCTAAGCGCAATGCCAGCGCCAACACGGAAACTAAGGCGGCTGCGATTGCAAAGGAGAGAGAGAAGTTGCGCTGTAATAGCCAAACCTCACACAACATACTGACAATCCAAGCACTGCGTAACAAAATATTGAGTAGACCCATACCGCTAGCATCAACAATTCTTGCACCTTGTAATAACAGTGCTTGAACATGTCGCTTACTGATAACGGCAAGGAAAATTAATTCTAGTGCGACCAGCGCCACTATCCATGTGAAAATTTGACGGTAATCCATTTTAGTTCCAACCAACCAATACCGCTTCTTGAGAAAAGCCTGGCCCCATTGCGACAATCATGCCTTTGCTGCCAGCCTGTGGGCGTTTGTTTTTGAGGGTTTGATCCAACATGTAAAGAATAGTCGCCGATGAGATGTTGCCGACCTTTCTTAAGGTGTCACGACTGCCTTGCATTTTTTCCTTAGGAAGATTAAACGCCGATTCGGCGGCATCCATGATTTTGGGACCTCCCGGATGTAAGGTCCATTCGTCAATGTCTTCGCTACTTAATTTAAATTGTTTGAGCAATGGTTCGATCACGCTCTTTAGTCCTGCGCCAACAAAAGTTTTGACTTCAGGTCTCAAAATATTCCGCATCCCGTCATTGAGTACATCGAGTCCCATAATGTGCTCGGTATCCGGTATCCAGTTTGAGCGATTAGCAAACACGCTGATCGCTGCGGTTTTAGCTAAAGGATGCTCGTCTCCAACCATCAATAATGCGCCAGAGCCATCACCAAATAATGCTGCAGTGACGATGGACATCACCACTTCGTGATATTGCGAGGTGTCACTCTTAAGACTACGGATTTGGTTGAGTAAATCGGTTTGTACTGAACCCTGCCATAAACCCGAGGACAACTCGCAAGAAATAAGGATCAAGGCTTCGGTCGGATGGCTAGCTAGATAATCTGCTGCGCGGCTGATACCGGCCACGCCGGCCATGCAACCCAAACCTGCCAGGGGCATGCGTTTGGTATGCGGGGCAAAAGCGACCCGATTCATTAATCTAGCGCACATACTAGGTACGGTTGGTGTCAGCGTTACAGAGACAATTTGTGCGATGTCGGTCCCCTTTAGTCCGCTGGCTTCTAGCAAGTTTCTGACATTTATTTCTGATTGTTGTACGCAGGTTTCGATGGCATCTTCAATCGATTTTCCCATTTTTCCACCGTTGCAAAAATCCTCAACTGGAAAGCGAAAATGCCGACCATCGATCTCTACATTTTTAAATAGACTGCGCACCGATTCAATAGGAAAATCTAAATCGTTGCTGGTCAAAAAATCACAGATGGTGTCGGCTAATGTAGTCTGCGCATAATATTGACCGGGAAAGGACGAGGACGAGGCGACGATATGCGCTTTGGGTAGGGCTTGATTAAACACGATGATTATCCATTCACAGTATTGACATTGTTGACATTGGAGGGAATTACACTAAGTTGGCGAGCATTGTCTTTCAGTCGTTTAAGCGACCATAAAGAAGCCATGACAGATTCAGAAGGCACACCAAAATCAAGTAGGCAAGCGATTTCGTTGACGCCAATTGCGTGCAGTTTTTGAACCATGGGGAGGCAGGTTTCTGGTGTACCGCACAACGATTGCGAACGTAGATAACGTTGCAGCGCGAATTCCAATACTTGCGCTTTTTGTTCAGAGCTGAGGTTCTCAAGTTTGTCAGATTTTTGACGCCATAGGTCTACCGAATCTTCCAAATATTTCAGCATAGGGTCACGCACCCGCGCTACCGTACCTTCCAGGTCTTCTCCAACAAAAGTATGCAGCATCAGCGTCACTTGCCCAGTGTGTGGATTATGTCCGTGCTCGGCACGAGCGCGACGGTAGGCTAGAATTTTCACAGCGAGCTCGTCCGCATCTTGAAACAGCAATGCCGTCAGTACGTTGGCACCACTTGCACCTGCTTCGGCAAAACGATCAGGGCCGCCCGAACAGGTGATCCATGTAGCTAATTGTGTTTGCTGCGGCGGAGGGAAAATGCCGATCGCAGCTACTTCGCCTAAGCCATTAGAGCGAGCGATTTTTTCACCACGCCACAAGGCTTTGATATCAGTAATTCCTTGATACATGGTTGGTAGTCGACTGGCATAATTTTGTGGTGCCAATACAAAATCATTGGGATTCCAGCCTTGTCCAAAGGCCAGATCTACCCGTCCGTGCGACAAATTGTCTACGACGCTCCACTCTTCGGCTACGCGCAAGGGATCATGCAAAGGAAGAATCACGCTACCAGCTCGTATTCTTATCTTACTGGTCTTAACGGCTACTGCCGCTGCTAGCACCGCAGGATTGGGATAAAGCCCGCCAAAACGATGAAAATGACGCTCAGGAATCCAGATCGCTTGAAAGCCGTTTTTATCGCCAAACTCTACGCTTGAGAGTAATAGATCATATTTGTGCTGTTGTCGTTCTTCTGCGTCGCTGGAAAAAAACATCATACTAAATTGCATACCACCGTCGAAATTCAATTCAAACGCAGGTGGCGCACTGCTGACATTTTTTGAAATTAACAATGGATTTACGCTTGTTGACGCATGCAATGGTACTTGTTTTTGTTCGCCCTTTTGCTCTTGTTTTTGCATGTGAATATTCACTGTACTGATATTTTTAAGGGCAGTGTGATGCAAAGTTTGATCTTCAATTTGGCGAGCGATATCTTTGACTGTGAGTCCGTCAAAGAAGTGTTCTATGGTGAAAGTCCGTTGATAGGTGCTTTCGAACTTATGGCTTAATTCCAATTGTTTAAGCGAGTCTATACCCTGCTCAATCAAGGGCAAATCCATCTTCAAAGTGGCTGGATAAATATCGATAATTTTGGCAATAGCTTCACGTAAATCACGCTCTAAAGGTGTGTCTTCGCTAAGATAAGCAAGGCTATTTTTATCAGCTTGGTCAAATTGATTGTCCTTGGCGTGTTCTTGGTAACAGGCGATGGCTTCAAGTTCATTCGCAAGAACCATATTCTTTATTTTGGAGCGTTGCACCTTGCCGCTGCTGGTCTTAGGTAGATGTTGTGGCTGGATAAAAATAATCCTGTGAACTTGCAATTGAAAATGGAGGGTGATTGACTTACGAATGGCATCCGACGCGATGATGGGGTCAAATGCTTTGAGGCTGGTACGTTTAACTTCTTGGACTATCACTAATTTACTACTACCGTCGACTTCGATTTCGAATGCGGCGTTGGCGTCGATACGCAAATCCTCATGACTCTCGGCTGCAATTTGCTCAATATCCTGTGGGTAATAGTTGCGACCTCGGATAATAATCACATCCTTAAGTCTACCGGTAATGAAAAGGTGTCCGTCACTAAAAAACCCAAGGTCCCCAGTACGTAAGTAATGTTGGCGATCTGAAGTTGAGTCCTCTGACGTATCAGCCAGTTGCGCGAACACCCTCTGGTTTAACTCGTCTTGATTCCAATAACCACCACAAACACTAGCACCTCGTATCCAGATTTCGCCAACCTGATTTGGCCCGCAAAGTTGTCTCGTTTGATGGTCAACTATCCGTGCCACATGATGGTCAATTATATGACCACAACTCACTATGCTGGTGCCATCTTCGCTTGCTCTAGCTGCGCTGACAATGCGATTGTCTTCTAAAGAGCGCTTACTAATATGACGCACCAAAGGGATGCTATCGATCTTGCACACTGAGACCAATAATGAAGACTCAGCCATTCCATAACAGGGCTGGAACGCACTACGATCAAAATGACAGGTATAAAATTTCTCAGAAAATTGTTCAATGACACTTGCTCGAACTGGTTCGGCACCATTAAACGCAATTTTCCATGTACTCAGATCCAATTGCTCGAGTTCACTAGGAGAAATGCGATCGGCACATAATTTATAAGCAAAATTAGGACCGCCACTGATACTCGCTTTATAACGACTGATCGCAGCTAACCAACGTAATGGCTCCTGCACAAAATCTTGCGGGGACATGAAATACAGCTGCCCTCCCCCATACAAAGTGCCAAGCACGTTACCGATCAAACCCATATCGTGGTATAGCGGGAGCCAACCGACGGTCACGGTCTCTTTATTGATCCCGAATTGGTGTTGAATTTGCGAGAGATTGGCCATTAAATTGGCGTGGCTGAGCATCACGCCTTTGGGTGCGCCAGTGGAGCCTGAGGTGTATTGAAGCATGGCGATGGCACTGGCGGGTACGACTGGCAGGGATTCATGTGGCGAAATTACATCATCAAAATCCAAGACCAGCCACGTCGGGCGAGTACAAAGTTCGCTGGTTGCAAATTTAGCATTTACACGCTTCTTGATTTCTTCGGTCGCTAAGACGAATTTGGGTGAGCAATCTTTCACTATTCCGTCGAGCACACTGCTACTTCGGACGGGCGGATAAGTAGGAACGGCAATCGCTCCAACATATAGACAAGCCCAAAAGGCGGTAATGAATTCCAAACCAGATGGAAATAGTAAAAGAACTCTGTCTCCAATTTGGCAATCCTGTCGCTTTAGTTGCATTGCAATATTTTTTGCAGAGTCATGTAGCTTTTGGTAGCTAATTCGCTGCTCTTTTTCACCATGAGCCTGCAAAAATACATAGGCATTCTGTTTCGCCTGTTGTAGCGCATGGCATTGAAGTACCTCTATGAGGGTTTGGCAATTGTCAATCGATTGCATGGATTTAGCGGACATAATTAGTTTCCTAAATTTTATTTGACTGCATTTTGCTGCAATCGCATAATAACATCGAAAATAACTAATTAACTAGTAATATTCAACATATATAAGAAATATATTTTTTAATTTTGGATTTAACCCACATAATATTGATTTTCAGAAAAAAAAACCCCGCACAAAAGTGCAGGGTTTTTTACCTAAGAAGTGAGTCTCACTTCATCTTACTTTTTTGCTTGCATACTCTGCGCAACTTTTTCGACTTCACTCATCACACGCAATAGATTTCCACTCCAGAGTTGTGCGATTTGCGCTTCGGTGTAACCTCGACGAACCAGTTCTAATGTGACATTGAACGTCTCGCCCGCATGATTCCATCCATCGATACCGCCGCCGCCATCAAAATCAGACGAAATGCCGACATGATCGAGGCCGATTTTTTTCACTGCATAATCTATATGATCGACTAAGTCTTTTACACTAGCACGACTCGGTGGAGGAAAGGCGGCGTCGAGTTGCTCGACGCGCTTGATGATTTGTTCTCTTTGTTCCTCACTGATGCCACCTACAGGACCACGCTTTAGAGCGGCTAAGGAAATTTCCGTTGGCAGTTTAGTTTCTTCACGTAGAGCCTTTAACGCAGCACGTCTTTCCTTACTATCGGTCTTAAGATAGCTGTTAAATCCGACCACTTGTATCACTCCGCCATTGGCTTTTAATGCCAGCAATTGCTCATCATCCATATTACGACTGACATCGGCTAGGCTGCGTACCGCTGAATGCGATGCGATGATAGGTGCTTTGGTGATTTGCAGCGTTTGCATCATCGATTCTTTAGAGGGATGCGAGACATCCACCATGATGCCAACCCGATTCATCTCGAGCACCACTTGCTTACCTAATGGGGACAGTCCATTCCATTTCCAACCGATTTGTTCGCCCGTGTTTGAATCTGAAAATTGACTATGCCCTTGATGCGCTAGAGACATGTAACGCGCTCCTCGCTCATAGAATTGCTTTACTCGCTTAAGAGCATTTTTTTCGTCACCCAGAGGATAGGCATTTTCTACGCCTATCAGTGCTACTTTTTTGCCTTTAGCATGAATCCGTCTAACCTCTTCTGCGGTACGCGCAAACTCAATTTGCGTAGGCGCTAACACGGTAGTCATACGTTGTATGCTTTCGAACATATTGATCGCACTATCATAAGCGCGCTTATAGCCAGCCGCCTCAAAAGCGTCTGGTTCGGTCGATTGGCCGGTATATACAATAAAAAAAGATGCATCTAGGCCGCCAGCGATCATTTTAGGTAAAGTGACTTGGTTGTCTAGATCCTGTGAATAATTACGTGAAAAGCCGAAATTATTGATGTCGATATCATTGTGCGTGTCTAAGGTAAGTACCCGTTTATGAATGCCCTTGGCCTTACTAATAAGGACTGATTCAGCATCGGGCTTGGATTTGGTTTCTGATGCTGCTATCGCGGCGCTAGCAACGCCAGACAATAAAGCGGCGACCAGAATGGCGATGCCTAGCTTGCTGCAGGTATTTGGGTTTGGTCTCATTTTTACTCTTTCTTTGGTTGTTGCGCCATTGCTCAGCGCAATATGACTGCATTGAAATAAGTTCACTCAATTTCTATCGAAAACATAGAAGGCTGAACAGTGACGCTGTTTATTTAATTTTTAGGTGGACCCAGAGATAGCTGACAGCATTCCTGCCAGAAGGTTCCTTAAGCCGTCGTTTCTGTACTGACGCTATCCCAATCGTCTTCATCGTCATAGCGACACATCCAATTGACCGCCCTATGCCATTCTTTAACCATCTCCGCATTTATATTGCCCGGACTAGGTTTGTTAGTCAGAGCGGCATGGCGTACCGCCCAGTGCAGCCGATAGAGTAAATCTGACCAATCCATAATCTGGGATTTTTGCCTTACATTGATCACATCGGCTATTTTGGGCGCCTGTTGTAATGACGGAAAATAATGCAAAGTACTTTCCAGAGAGATGGGCTTTTGGTTAAGGTGTAGCTCATCAAGTAGTCCCCCACACCATGCTAGAAAAGTAAATGCGTAACGACTAGTCCGCACCCTAGTCAAGTCATCGTCAATATCGAGGAAAAAGTCAGCCTCTTCTTGAGAAAGCGCAGACAGCAAATCATGTTGCTCAAGATATTGGTAACTCAACTGCTTGCGCCAACTCGGCGTAGCATGAAAAATCACCCAAAGTACGAGCAAGCGCTGTTCTAGTTCATGTGCTGAACGTAGTTTGATTTCCTCATCGGATTCAATCACATGCAGTTGCACATTGACGCGTATGCCGCGCTTATGCAGGATAAGTTCTGAGGCTTCTTTACGGAGTTCTGGTGTCATGTTTGCTTTTCGATGCTTATTTCCGACTTACGCAAAATCGTGCCAATGCAAGCATTTCCTCTAATGCGCAATCTGAGGTGTACTGACGTAGACGATGCTTAAGCCCCTCCGCCTAACTCAGAGGCAAAACGACGCTGAGGCGTTTTTGTACAAGTTCTGTTTCAAGTGCTGTTATCAATAGCGAGTATTCGATGATTATGCCATGCCTAGCAACACCGCCGCATGGTAAACTTTCGGCTTGAATTCTCATTTAAAGAGTGTTTTTATGAATGTTGTCATTCTCGCCGCTGGCATGGGCAAACGTATGCAATCGGCGCTACCCAAAGTCTTACACACTATCGCGGGCAAACCCATGCTAGTTCATGTGATCGAAACTGCGAAACTTCTACATGACAATCAGCATGCAAATATTTGCGTTGTGTATGGACATGGTGGCGAACAAGTACCACTTGCCCTAACCCTGGCACTCCCCGACCTCAAACTAGCTTTTGCCAAACAAGAACCGCAACTCGGAACTGGACACGCGGTAGCTCAGGCGATTCCATACTGGGACGATGCGGTACCGACTTTAATTTTATATGGCGATGTCCCACTGACGCGCGCATCTAGCTTGCAACGCTTAGTTGAAGCGGCCGAACACAATCAATTGGCGATTCTGACTGCGCATATGGATGATCCTAGCGGCCTAGGGCGCATCATTCGTGTCGATGGAAAGATTACGAGAATCGTCGAACAAAAAGATGCCAACGAAGACGAACGAGCGGTGACGGAAATTAATACTGGCATCATGGTTGCCCCAACTAAGCACCTCAAGAAATGGCTCAGCAATTTATCCAATAAAAATGCCCAAGGTGAGTACTACTTGACCGACATTGTTGCAAGCGCAGTGGCTGATGGCATCACCATCACATCAGCGCAACCCGACGCCATTTGGGAAACCTTAGGCGTCAATAGCAAAATACAACTAGCCGAGTTAGAACGCATTCATCAGAAAAACATCGCCCTTAAACTCTTGGAACAGGGAGTAACTTTGCTCGACCCCGCCCGTATTGATGTACGTGGCGAGTTGTCTTGCGGTCAGGACGTCAGTATCGACGTGGGCTGTGTTTTTGAAGGTAAAGTGGTGTTAGCCGATGGTGTCAAAATTGGTGCGCATTGTGTGATAAAAAATGCGCAGATTGGTGCCCAAAGCGAGATCAAGCCC
The DNA here is from genome assembly GCA_019752975.1 of Undibacterium sp. Taxonomy (GTDB): domain Bacteria; phylum Pseudomonadota; class Gammaproteobacteria; order Burkholderiales; family Burkholderiaceae_D; genus Undibacterium. The sequence goes on from JAIELM010000345.1 coordinate 8,604, forward strand.
TTTTGCCACATCGAAGAGGCACTGGTAGGAGAACTAGCACAAATCGGACCCTATGCACGCTTGCGCCCCGGCACGAACTTGGCTGAAGGGGTACATATTGGTAATTTCGTCGAAGTCAAAAACAGCCAAATCGCTGCTCATAGCAAAGCCAATCATCTTGCCTATTTGGGCGATGCGACGATAGGTAGTCGGGTGAATATCGGAGCGGGAACGATTACTTGCAACTACGACGGAGTAAATAAATTTCGTACCGTGATAGAAGATGACGCATTTATCGGCAGCGATAGCCAATTGATTGCACCGGTAACAGTAGGCAAAGGCGCGACTCTAGGTGCTGGAACGACCTTAAGCAAAGATGCACCGGAAGGCAAACTCACAGTCTCGCGCGCTAGGCAAGTGACACTGGAAGGCTGGCAACGGCCAGTGAAAATCAAAAAATAAGAAGTATGGCGTCGAGGATACTGCATGACGCAGTATTCATGTGGTCTCCCCAGATAAGAGGGGAAGGTCGATGGACTCTCACATAAATCTCACACGAATACGACGTCTAACGCCTAGGACAATGTTACTGCTGACAGATTTTTATTACTCTTACCTAAAACTAACAACGATTACTTTGCTTCGATTACTTTGCTTCGATTACTTGGCATCGATTAGGTAAGTGCTAAAAGCGACTACCAAAAAAGCGAAAGTGGCGATAACTTGTAAAGAGATGATTGCGTCGATCATGATATTTTCCTTAATAAAATAGTGATTTAATTTAAAATGTTTGTCGCTCCACATTGAATTAGTGCTCTTGTGTTTCGACAGGAAGAATCATATCAAGCCGACCAATATAAATACAATTTCATTTTATGATGTCGACCATTCATAAATCGTATATCTTGAAATAGTCAATCATTTTTCGCGTAAATGATTTAGATAATTTCCGTTTTTGTCTCGAATTTACTACACAGTACAGAGAAAAAACAGCGCACATTGCGCACATTACTCTGTGTAGCGAATAATCTATGGGCAAGCGTATGATAAGCCGCCATGTCCGCCACCATAATGATGAGGATAAAATCCGGCCCTGGTGAGACGCGATAACATTGTTGCACTGCACTTTCCTTGTTGGCTAGGCGTTCAAATTCGATCAATTTCTCACTCCCTTGATGATCCAAACTGATTTCTACAATCGCGGTTAAGCCCATGCCGATGAACTCTGGATTGAGGATCGCCACCTGTTTAACGATTATCCCCTCCTCTACTAATCGGTTGACCCGCCTTAAGCAAGTCGGTGGAGATGCGTGCACGCGAGCAGCTAGCGCTTGATTACTCAAAGTAGCGTCACTTTGCAAGCTATTCAATATGCGTTTATCAAGCTCATCTAAAATAGTCATGATGAAAAATTCCAAAAATAGTTAAGGAATGAAATTAAATTCCAACCCTATCCGATATTGGACTAATCAGCCAAATTTTACAAAATTTTGAAAGATAATTTCATTCAAGCTAGCATAGCATAGTAAACTTATTTTCTCTATCGAGGTTTCTATGTGTGGCATTGTCGGCGCAGTAGCACAACGTAACATCACTCCTATTTTGCTAGAAGGCCTCAAGCGCCTCGAATACCGCGGTTATGATTCCTGCGGCGTGGCCTTGCATGTGGATGGTAAATTGCAACGCTCACGCAGCACTTCACGCGTCGCAGAATTACAGTCGCAAGTCGAACAAACTAAGTTAGCAGGATTCACTGGCATCGCCCACACCCGCTGGGCAACGCATGGCGCACCCTCCTCAGCCAATGCGCACCCGCACTTTTCTCGCGATGGCGACAACGCGCGCATCGCCTTAGTCCACAACGGCATCATAGAAAATCACGAAGAACTACGCGCTGAACTTACACAAGCTGGCTATGTATTTGAAAGCCAAACCGATACTGAAGTGATCGCCCATCTTGTCGATCACTTATATAGCGGCGATTTATTTGAGACCGTACAACAAGCGGTCAAACGACTAACAGGCGCGTATGCCATTGCCGTCTTCTGCCGCGACGAACCACACCGCGTGGTCGGTGCACGCCAAGGCTCGCCACTAATCGTCGGTGTCGGTAGAGGCGAGAACTTTCTAGCGTCCGATGCAATGGCATTGGCCGGTACCACCGATCAAATTATCTATTTAGAAGAAGGCGACGTCATCGATTTGCAATTGCAAAGGGTGTGGATCGCTGATGTGAATGGCAAACCAGTCGAACGCGAAGTGCGCACCGTGCATGCCCACACTGGCGCAGCCGAATTAGGCCCGTATCGCCACTACATGCAAAAAGAAATCTTCGAACAAGCACGCGCTTTGGGTGACACTTTAGAAGGCATCACCAACATCATGCCCGAGTTATTTGGTGACAAAGCCTATCGCGTATTTCAAGACATCGACAATGTGTTGATACTCGCCTGCGGCACCAGTTACTACGCAGGCATGACCGCAAAATACTGGATAGAATCTATCGCCAAAATCCCGGTCAACGTCGAGATCGCCAGCGAATACCGTTACCGCGACAGCGTGCCAAATCCTAAGAGCCTAGTCGTCACGATTTCACAAAGCGGCGAAACCGCCGATACGCTAGCGGCACTAAAACACGCTCGCGGACTAGGCATGCTACACAGCTTGACCATCTGCAATGTCGCCACCAGCGCCATGGTGCGCGAATGCGAACTCGCCTACATCACACGTGCCGGTGTTGAGGTCGGCGTAGCATCGACCAAGGCTTTCACCACGCAATTAGCTGCGCTGTTTTTGTTAGCATTAACACTGGCGCAAAACAAAGGTAGACTCAGCGAAACGCAAGAACAAGACCACATCAAAGACCTGCGTCATTTGCCAGTGGCGATTACTGCGGTGCTCGCTCTAGAACCGCAAATCATCGCTTGGGCAGATGAATTCGCCCGCAAAGAAAATGCACTTTTCTTAGGCCGTGGCTTGCATTACCCAATCGCTTTAGAGGGTGCATTAAAACTCAAAGAAATTTCCTACATTCACGCAGAAGCCTACCCCGCAGGCGAACTCAAACATGGCCCGCTAGCTTTAGTGACCAAAGAAATGCCAGTAGTCACCGTCGCGCCAAACGACACGCTCATCGAAAAACTTAAATCGAATATGCAAGAAGTCCGCGCCCGCGGCGGTGAACTCTACGTCTTCGCCGACGCCGATTCCCGCATCACCCCAAGCGAAGGCGTACACGTGATTCGCCTGCCAGAACACTACGGCATGTTGTCACCGATTTTGCATACGGTACCTTTGCAATTGCTGGCATATCACACGGCTTTGGCGCGGGGGACGGATGTAGATAAGCCGAGGAATTTGGCGAAGAGCGTCACTGTGGAATAGGCTTGGTTCTATCAAAAACACATTTGAAACTGTTCATCGAAGCAGCGTTTATGGTTTCCTCTGTTATACCTGTTTTGAGACGGGTATAACAAAAAACAACAAGGCGTGGCGCGGTTTTTGAGCGGTTTGGAACTTTGTTGATGAAATTTTAAAAATGTGTTAACTTCGGTTTCTTTCACATTAAAACAAGCTAGGAGTCTTACTTGACGATCAAGGATTGGCTCGCTGTATTTTTCGGCGGCGCTTTTGTCGCACACGTGCTACTTTCATGGCGAAAGAATAGCCGCAACCGTATGGGTGTGTGCGCCAAGTGCGAGACGACAATTACACCTGAATCCGCAATCGGCATTACTGCCTCTGGTCAGACTCATTACTATTGTTCTGCTTGTGGAATCAAACAGAAGCGAATTGATCGGGGT
>JAIELM010000546.1 GCA_019752975.1 Undibacterium sp.
TACTGATGCCGCTGGGCTCGGCGCGCTGGTGAAGCTTGAGCCAATGAGCATGAGTGTTACTGCGATTTTGGGGAGGTGTACAAGTTTGAATAACATGGTGTGCTAGTGATTTAATGATTAGACGTCTTTATTCGGCACGTATAGGGGTTGAATGCTTTGAGGATGACGAATCGTATTTTTGGGATCATATTTTTGCTTGACTGCTTGCAGGCGCGTGTAATTTTTTCCGTAATAGGCTTCTTGCCAATTCTGAAAATCGAGACTGCAATAGTTGATGTATTGTGCGCTTATGCCGTGTTCTTGGAATATCTTTAAACACTCTTGCGAAACTTGAGTGAGTTTTTCCTCCTCTTTGGGGTGTTGCCAGTAGGCTTGTAATTCAGAAATAAAATGATAGGCGCGATGTGGGTAGCTAGAGACTTTTTCAAGAACGGGGTCGGCGATTTTTCCACCTAAAGTATTGACCTGAAAAATCATGCCGCGTGTGTGTATGGTTTTTTCTAGTACCTCGGGAATAAACGCTTGAATGTCCTCAAAGCTTTTGTATAGTCCCGCGGAGGAATTTTTAAAATATAGCGGAACCAGTGAGCCATAATAATTTTTCAGGACTTTTGATAGTTCTTTGGGCGCGTCAGAACGGAATTCATCGGTCTCTTTTGCCAAACCTTGTAAGAGTGCTTGTAACTCCTTGCTGTGTACACCAGAGTTGGTGACCAGAATATTCAGCGTGGCACCGTTTTGCACAAATGCGGAAAAGCAGGTGCTGGGTAATTGCGCTGCGAATGAGAACCATTTTTCAAGGATGTTTGTGGCGCGCTCGGTGTTGAGTTTTCTTGCTTTGAAATGGTGAGCTTGAAGTCGAGCCGGACTAGGATACGCTTGAAAGATCAGATCTGTGACCACCCCAAAATTACCTGCGCCACCACCACGTAAGGCCCATAATAATTCGTTGTCGTTTTTGGTCGAATGAATGACTCCATTACCATCGACAAAGCGCGCCTCTAACAAACTGTCACAAGTTAATCCATATTGACGTGCAAATAAACCATAACCGCCGCCCATAGTTAATCCACCAACCCCAACCGTACCGCAAGAACCAGCGGGAACGAGTAAGGATTTTGGTAATAGGTGATCGTATAAACGCGACAGTGTGCAACCAGGTCCGACTTGTACCCTATTGTGGCCTAAGAGTTTGACGTGGTTCATTTTACTGAGATTGATCACAAGACCTTGTTCATTGGAAGAGAAACCTTCCATGCTGTGCCCACCGCTCTTTATCGCGACGGCTAGGTTCTTGTCATGTGCATAGCGTATCGCTTGCGCCACGTCTTCGCTGCTCTTGCACACAGCGATGACGGCCGGATGATGATTGATGCGCTTATTAAAACCTTGTCTTAGCTCTTCATAACCCGCATCGGTGTTGGTAATGAGTTGTAGCGATGAGGCCGAACTTGTTTGAGAATTTTTTAGCGCGGTTGGTTTGCTCGGCTGACTTTCGGATTCACTTTCGGATTTGCTATTTTTCTCATCTTTGTCCGAACCACCGCATGCGGCGAGTAAAAGGCTAGCACCGGTAGCTGCGCTGAGTTTGAGAAAATCTTTGCGCGAATAGTGTTTTGGCATGAGACTGTGCGTAGATGGAAAAGAGTCAGAGCTTACACTTTTTTTCATGGGCATTCAAATTGCTTTCTCGCGGTGATAATCGCTAAAAGCGATAGTGAGTGGTCAATTGCCGTTTCTGGAATTAACTCAACGCTTCCCTAAATTTCCTAGGTTTTGGTTCCGCGCTATAATCCTCTTTTTACCTCACAGAGATGATCATGCCAGTCTACCGTTCCAGAACCACCACCCACGGCCGTAATATGGCCGGTGCTCGCGCCTTGTGGCGTGCAACCGGTATGAAGGATGGGGATTTTGAAAAACCGATTATCGCAGTAGTGAATTCTTTTACCCAATTCGTACCCGGTCACGTTCATCTTAAAGACCTAGGGCAAATGGTGGCGCGTGAAATTGAGGCCGCTGGTGGTGTGGCCAAGGAGTTCAATACCATTGCGGTTGATGACGGTATCGCAATGGGACATGGCGGCATGCTTTATTCCTTGCCCTCGCGTGAATTGATTGCGGACTCGGTTGAGTATATGGTCAATGCCCATTGTGCTGATGCGATGGTATGTATTTCTAATTGCGACAAGATTACGCCAGGGATGTTGATGGCGGCGATGCGCTTGAATATTCCCGTGGTGTTTGTTTCTGGCGGCCCGATGGAAGCAGGTAAGGTGCTTGAGACCTTGCATCCAAAAGGATCAAATGCGATGGGCGAACAAAAAATCATGAAGATCGATTTGGTCGATGCCATGATTAAGGCGGGTGACAGCTCAGTGAGTGATGAAGAGATTGGACGAATTGAACGTTCGGCTTGCCCTACCTGTGGTTCTTGTTCTGGTATGTTTACTGCTAACTCGATGAATTGCTTGACCGAAGCCTTGGGCTTGGCTTTGCCAGGAAATGGTACTATTTTGGCGACTCACTCGGATCGTAAAGAATTGTTTTTGCGTGCCGGTCGCTTGATCGTGGAGCTTTCTCAACGTCATTATGAGCAGGACGATTACACCGTCTTGCCACGTTCTATTGCGACCAAGGCAGCGTTTGAAAACGCCATGGCTTTAGATGTATCTATGGGTGGCTCGACCAATACCGTTTTACACTTGTTGGCAGCGGCGCATGAGGCCGGAGTGGATTTTAAGATGGCTGACATCGACCGAATTTCACGTAAGGTACCATGCCTGTGTAAAGTCGCTCCTATGACCGACAAATACCATATAGAAGATGTACATAGAGCTGGCGGCATTAGCGCTATTTTGGGTGAGTTGGCGCGTGCTGGCTTACTCGATACTAGTCTTCCTACAGTACACAGTCCGAGCGTGGCGGCGGCGATTTTAGGCAATGACATTATGGTGAGTGATGATCCTGCGGTGCATCAGCTGTTTATGGCAGCTCCCGGCGGTGTAGCGACACAAACCGCGTTTTCACAGTCCCAACGTTTTGACAGCTTAGATAAGGATAGGGAACAAGGTTGTATTCGAGATCTCGCCCATGCTTACTCCAAAGATGGTGGTTTGGCTGTGCTGTATGGTAATTTGGCGGAAAAAGGCTGCATTGTTAAAACCGCTGGAGTCGACGAAAGCATACTGACATTTAGTGGCAAGGCACGGGTTTTTGAAAGCCAAGACGATGCAGTGGCTGCGATACTCGGTGACACGGTGCACGCTGGTGATGTGGTGATTATCCGCTACGAAGGCCCCAAAGGCGGTCCAGGTATGCAAGAAATGCTCTACCCTACCTCGTATATCAAGTCCAAGGGTTTGGGCAAAGCCTGTGCCCTCTTTACTGATGGGCGTTTCTCTGGTGGTTCTTCCGGACTGGTGATCGGTCATGCTTCTCCGGAGGCCGCGGAAGGTGGTGCGATTGGTCTTGTAGAAGAAGGAGATCGCATAGAAATCGATATCCCGAATCGCCGTATTCATTTGGCGATCAGTGATGAGATTTTAGCTGGGCGTCGTGTTGCGATGGAGGCTAGGGGTCACAATGCGTGGCAACCAGTGCAACGTGAGCGCTATGTCTCGCAAGCCCTGCAGGCCTATGCCGCCTTGGCTACCTCCGCTGACCGTGGCGCGGTGAGGGATATTAGTCAATTGCGTAAGTGATATACTGTGGTTTTATAGTAGGGTGTGCAAGCAGCACCGATGCTGTGTCCTTCGTCGTGTCCTTGTAATGTCCTTATAATGTCCTTATAAGATACGCAATCTGGTCAATCACGCCCTACCTAGATCTGAGAAAATTATGTTGAATAAGGGATTGTCTGACGATTTGACTTCCAAGAAGTCAGATCCGGCTGCGAGCTTGGATTTCGTCGCTTCGTGCGACTTGCCCACCACCTGGGCCAATTTTAAAATGCATGCGTTTATCGAGCCAGCTACGGGCAAAGAGCATATCGCTTTAACCTTGGGTGAGGTTGGTGACGGTGAGGTGGTGTTGGCACGCATTCATTCTGAATGTTTGACTGGCGATGCTTTGTTCAGTCAACGCTGCGATTGCGGGCCGCAACTCGCGATGGCAATGCAAAAAATCGCACAAGAAGGTCGTGGGGCGATTTTATACTTGCGTCAAGAAGGAAGAGGGATAGGTTTGGTCAACAAGGTACATGCCTATCATTGGCAGGATACTGGCCTCGATACCGTAGAAGCAAATCAAAAGCTGGGTTTTGCTGCCGACTTACGTAATTACAGCCTTTGTGCGCCCATGCTCAAGCATTTGAATATCGCTAGTGTGAGGCTAATGACGAACAATCCACGTAAAATTGCGGCACTGGAAAATATGCATGTGAGCGTGTTAGAACATATTCCACTGATTGTGCAGGCTAATCCTTTCAATCAACGCTATTTGGATACTAAGGCCGATAAATTGGGCCATATGTTTGCATCGGATGACTAGATTTTTGTATTGTCGTTGCTATGCTTTCCCGGCTAGCTATGCACAAAAATTCGAATCCCAGCCATTGATTTGCTTTGCCGGCGGTTTGTGAAGTTGAATTTGCTGTTGAATGAAGCGACTATTTTCTGCCTGTATCGCTCTCACTTCTTGTGCGACTTCCTCTGGTAGCCCCATGCGTGGGGTACCGCGCACATCCAAGAATAACGAGTGTAGGTAATGTTCTAATTGCACGGAATTCCCAGCGAGCAAACAAATTCTATTCCAGATGTGTGGGTAGTCTTTTTGTATGCGGTGAGATGGCGTGAGATGTTCGATATAGGCCAACGAAAGCGTGTCGTTGTAGTCTATGGTGCGATTCCCTATGGTCGATGAATATGGTATTTTGCTGATTTTTGATTTGCTTATCGCCTGCAAACTCTGTTCTATGTAGGGTGCGAGCGTGCGTTGCATTTGATCGTGGCTAGGTAATCGCTGTTTTTCCCAGCAAAGGCTCTTGATGTTGGCGGCTATGAGTAAGGGGCGAACCGATTGCTCATTTGATTTTTGTTCATGCTCCAAATCCACGACACAAAGCAAGTCGAAAGATCGGTTAAAAATGGCAAAATCCACCCATAAACTATCGAGTTGTGATTGCAGGCTTAGCTTTTGTTTTTCCTGTGGATGTTGCACTTGAATTAATGAACTGAGTGGCACACGGGGGAAAATGTGGCAATTGGGAAGTAGCTTACGAAGACGCTTAAAAAAGCGTGCTTCTTCGGGCGAAAATAAGGGATGTTTTTGGTAAGTCGTGTGAGTTTTGCTGCCATTCCCGAGAAAATGCGAAAACATAGATTCACCCCTCATCGTGCGATTTATTATTCTGAATAGTATTAGGACTTACGCAAAACAGACGCTGGCGTTGTTGCTATTGCCTTGTCGTATTAAAGTACTTCCTTCGGCTCTGCGACTAGCCAGTGTAATTTTGCGTAAGTCCTAAGTATACTAAGTTATTCTAAATAATCAACAAAATTAAAGATTTATTTAACATCGACTATGGATCGATTATGGATCGACTAAGTTCATTGGTTCGGTATCGTGCCAGACCGCGATTTTTGCTAAATAATCGAGGTGTCTCTGGTTCTCATTTTTAATGGCAATCACTTCATCTATTGCCTCTTGTGGCAATCCTTGCTGTTCGCTTGCATCTCGGTTGCTTATTAGGCTAAGTAGATAGTGCTTGAGTTGTTTCGGGTTACCGAGCAGGCTAAAAACGCGCTTCCAAATATGTGGATAGTGGTCTCTAAGTTGGTGGCCAGGCGTGATTTGTCGTAGGACTTTAAGAGAAATAGCGTCAGGATGATCAGGTTCATGTAGACCAAAATGCGCGTTAGGATCCGAGTTCCTAGTCGTTCTCTTGGATGATTGTTCAGTCAGGATGCCTTCGTCGCATTGCGGTATGAGGGTGTTGCTTCCTAGGTGCAGGAAGGCTTGCAGTGAAGTGGTAAGTTGCTTAGCATCGGGTAAATCGGTTTCGTGCCAATGAAAATAAGCGATCTTTGCTAGCTCAAATATTTGCAATACTTTGCGTAAGTCACCAGCCTCCTGTTGACGCTCAATGAGAATCACGCAGACCGCTTCCCAACGTTGATTAAATATCGTGTAATCCACAATAATGGCGGGAAGAGTGGCTAGCTTACTCGAGGCCTTATCCTTGACACTGCTCATCCCCATGAGGGACGAGAGTGGCAAGCGTGGCAGGATGCGGCAATTAGGTAGACATTGCTGTATCTGGCTGAAAAAAGCGGCTTCGTTTTGGTCGAAATAAGACCTTTTCTTAAACGTGCTGGCGCCCTTATCTATGGTCTTATTTGGGTGTGAAAACATAGCGTGGCTTCAATTAATATATTCAATTGTGAAATATTAAGTCCAATAGCTATTCTTCACAAGTTAAAAGTTTCCCATATAGTCGCGTTTACCTAAATCTACGCCATGGTGTCGCAAAATGTTATAGGCGGTGGTCACATGAAAGAAAAACTGCGGCAGACCGTAGCTGAGTAAATAAGCACTTCCTAACAGTTTTTTCTCTTTTGGCGTACCAGGACGTAAGACGATTTCTTTCGCTTCACTATCGATAAATTGTTCAGCAGGTAGGCTGGCGATGAAATTCAGTGTTTTGTTAATTCTTTCGTATAAGTCCGCAAAGCTATTTTCGGTGTCTGCATATTCGGGGACTTCAACGCCTGCCAAACGGGCAGACACCCCCTTAGCAAAGTCTGCTGCGATTTGCACTTGGCGTATTAGATTGAACATGTCCGGGGCTAAGCGAGCTTGTAAAAACACTTGATCGTCTATTTTTTTCTCAGCGGCGTGCGCTTGGTTTTTTTGCAAAATCATTTGCAGGCTATTGAGCATTTGAGTGAATACAGGTACGGAAGTGCTATACATAGTCGGAGTCATGATGGTACTTTCTGTGTGAGGATTGCTTGATTTGTGCTTGATTTGTGCTTGATTTGTTTGGAGCACACCAAGCATACGGCAATTCTTGCTTGGCGGCGTTTCTATCGTTATTGGTGCATCTATCGGCATTTCAACCGGGATTTTCTTAAGAAAAAGCCGGTAACTGATAGCCTTCTATCTTAGCAGCGTGCACCAAATTGGCTAGATAAGCATGGGTTGCTTTGCGTTGCTCAATGTCGGATAAATAGGCCAGCAAACGTTCTTGTACCTCGTCGAAACTCACCACATCGCCGCTTTTACGTTCAGTGACTTGAATGATGTGATAACCAAATTGGGTTTCGACTAAACTTGGTGCAATTTCACCAGCGGCCATACTAAAGACGGCGGTTTCAAATTCAGGCACCATTTGACCACGTCCGAATTGTCCCAATGCACCACCGCTTTTGCCAGATGGGCAAGTAGAGTGTTCGCGAGCCAGCGCGGTGAAACTAATCGGGTTTTTTTGTACTTCGGCTAAAACGCCTTCAGCTTTGGCCTTGGCTAGGCTGGCAGCTAAACCTTCACCTTTGGCAAACAGGATGTGACTGGCTGATGCCATTTCATCTTGTTGAAAACTGCTGGTATTTTGCGCATAGAATTCGCGGCAAGCTGCCTCGTCGACTTCTGCAACGGCAACTTCTTGTTCTAATAACTGGCCAATGGCAGCATCTTCGTCGTTGGCAGGAATTCCTAAGCGATTTGCTTCAGCCAGCATCAATTGACGCAGAATCAATTCTTGAATCGCACTGTCTCTAAGTTGCTCATTGTCAGGATGCCCCGCAGCGATAGCACGTTCCATTTCAGCGTTGATTGTGGATGTTTCGATGATGTTGCCGTTGACGCTAATAGTCATGATGTGTCCTAGTGGGTAGGTTGAGCTGGGTGTTCCGTGAACCGAGATTTTTCATTTGGCGTACTTTGGGTGTTTTTTGAGTGCTGAGGGCGATTTTGCTGTGATTTAGTGTGGTACTGCGACATGACATTATTTTCGCCTAGCTCGCTGTGAGAAAATAAAATCACACAAAACTGCCTCGCAAACTCGACCTTCATCATCTCAAACCCTAATGGAAAATCTCGCTTGAAACAAGGAAATAGGGATGGAACGGGAAATTTCAAGGTGAAATTTCTTTATACTTTGAGGCCTGCTTTTTCTAGTTCGCTTGATAACTCTACGATTTTAAGTTTGAGCATGCTGTTTTCTGCTTGTAGCAGCGTCAGCTCTTGCATCAAATTACTGGCGACAGGGGACGGTTGGCTTTCAGGCTTAGCTTCGTCGAGAGTTTCGTTCAGCACTTTGGGGGCCTGCTTTTGCTTTACTTCTCTTACCATGCGTGCGGCCTGTTGCAATTCTTTTTTACCACCTGCTACCGCCGCCACTTGTTGTGCTTCGGAAAGGGAGGCGACACTGGCGGCTGCATTGATTGAGATGGTTCCTGCACGTACCGCTTCAACTAATTCTGGGGTGGCAGTTTTGCGAATTTTTTCAATTTGGGCAACTGCGGGTTTGCTAATGCCGGCGAGTTTGGCGATTTCATTGCGAGTGGCTACGGATACAGGATCAGGTGTTGTTTCTTGTTGGGTAGTGTCATTTGCGTCCTCGGCGAGTTTGCGTCTTTCGCTGACGATTTCTTTTTTTCGTAGAGCCAGTACACCACGTTGAAAACCGGACACACTACGGCGCGCTAGGTGATTGTCTATCATCCATAGCATGACGTCTTCTAGGCTAGAGAATCTGTCGTTTTGACTGGTTTGAAAAGGGATGCCATGTTTTTGGCAAATGGTGTAACGATTATGGCCATCGATTAAGGTGTCACCCCATAAGACCAAGGCATCGCGACAACCTTCGTTCAATAAACTGCGCTCTAAAGATAAGAATTCTTGCTTGGTGAGTGGGTCGATAAAGTCGCGTAGTGCAGGGTTGATAACGGGAGTGATGGTCGTAGTTGTCATGTGTTGCCAAACGGGGTTGCCAGAAAAGCGCATCAGTTTACAGCATTCCTTTGATTCTCTCATAGCCTGTGCGACTAATCGCTAAACTGACACCGTTATGAAGTAGCGCTTGGTAGCTATCTTTGCTGATACGTTCTAGTGATTTGAGCGCACTTAAACGGATAATGCTAGAGCGGTGAATGCGCACAAAAATTCTAGGATCAAGTTGAGTCTCTAGTTCGCTGAGGCTTTGGGTTTTTAATAGCGATTTGCCGCTATAGTGGATTTGGATATAGTCGTCTTGCGCTTCTATGTAGTCGATAGTGGCAACCGGTATAACATGGGTTTGCCCGCGATCTCTTACCACGATGCGTTCCAATTTTTGGGTGTGTTCTCGGGCGTGTTCTCGGGCGAGTTTTTGTAATGCTGGTTGTGCTTGGCCTAACATCTTGCGCGCTTTGGCCAGTGCCTCGTCAAAGCGTTCTTGGCTATACGGTTTAAGTAAATAGTCGATCGCATGTTGGTCAAAGGCTTTTAACGCATATTGATCAAAAGCCGTGCTAAAGATTACTCCAGTCCGTCGTCCCGTCGCCTCCAATACTTCAAAGCCATTGAGCTTGGGCATTTGTATGTCTAGTAGCACTAAATCGGGTTCCAGTGCGAGTATGGAATCGATGGCTTGTAGTCCGTTTTCGCATTCGCCGACGACCTGCAGATCCGGATGGGTTTTTAAATATTCTTGACTTAAACGGCGCGAGAGCTCTTCATCATCGACGATTAAGACACTGAGTTTGTCGGCTGGTCTCATGGGTTTCATTTAGTTTTTTTGTGAAGTAAATGCCAGTTCTATGCTAAAGAGCTGTTCGCGGATTTGCCATTCTACTCGTGAGCGTTCAGGGTATAAACTGGCTAGCCGCGCACTACAGTTCTTTAAACCCGTGCCTGTGCCTATGGTAGGCGTGGCTTCGGTATCGATGGGATTGGTTAAGCGGATGAATAGCCAGCCTTCTTTTTCTTCGACTTGCAATGAGATGGTACCGCCTTCGCTGAGATCACGGATACCATGTTTGATCGCATTTTCAAATAGCGGTTGTAATAGTAAAGGAGGAATCAAACTGTCCATCGCTTTGGGATCGAGCTCTACGGTGCTTAGTAGTTTTTTCCCAAAGCGAATTTTCTCGACTGCTAAATAATGTTGGCAGAGCGTGATTTCTTCGCTGAGAAGTATGCTTTTCTTTTCTGCCAGTGCTAAGGTTTGCCTAAAAAATTGCGCCAACTCTATCGTCATTTGACGTGCGGCGCTAGCATCGATCGCGGTTAATGCGCTAATCGAATTTAAACTATTAAATAGAAAATGGGGATTGATTTGTGTGCGTAAGACTTGGAGTTGCGCCTCCCGCGTTTGTATTTCAGCTTGCGCTTCTCTGCGCTCTGCTAAACGCAATTTGCTAAAAGCCATTAGCACGTCAAAAGCCAGTAGCGCGATTAAATAAAAAAATGCAGCAGTAAGCGCCAGTCCCAGTGCGAATGGCTCAGAAAATGTCAGACCCAATTCGGGTACAGCTAAGCTCAAGCTGAAGCTATTCCAAGCGTAAGCGATGGTGGTGAGTGCCAGAGCATATCCAAGACTGGCGATGGTATAGCTCAGGCACACTTTGAAAAAATGTCGCTCCGCTAAAGGTAAGGCGCGGCAAACATAATAAGCAGAGGAGGAAGAAAATCCCATTAAAAAACTCAGGGGTAAGCTAAACCCCAATGCGTTTGTCCAAGATCCCAAATGCCCTGCCAGCATCACACCAGACATCAGAATGGTGAGTAGAACACAAAAAAAACTAAGCGCGAGAAAGCTCTTGGCGTTGCTGAATAAGGGGTTCATTTTTGGAGTTCATCCTAAGGAGTTGACCTAGTTCTTAATCTCCACTCCACCCATGATCGCTGTGCCGGAGATAATCAAGCGCTTATTGGCCGTCATGGGCGGAATGGTGGAATCTTGTATTCCACCTAAAATCGCTGAACCATTATTCACCACACTCCAGTCACTGGGAATGCGCAAGGTGATACCACCCCATACAGCGAATACGTCAATCACGGCGTCGCCTTGAATCGAAGCATTGCGTAAATCCAGTTCCACTCCGGCCATGATGGCAGTGATCGCACCACCGCGAAAATTTTGTGAAGCGATATTGCCTTGACTGCCGCTCATGATGGTCACGATATCGATTTTTGCTTCTTGAGCTGAATTACTCGCGTCCTCATTTTTTGTCAAATTAACCGTAGTGACATCTTGATTGAGATCGCTCATTCGGTGATTAATTTTGTCTTTGAAAATCACCATCACACCAACACCAATTAATAATAAGGGCCACCAATCACGGAGGCGGAAAAATAGGACCCCGATATGATTTAAGACCATCAAGCTGCCAGCTAAGACCAAAGCACCACCGACAAAGTAGGAATTGGGTTCTTTGGATTGACTGATTTTGTACGCGCCAAGAACGATAAAGATGACAGGCCAGAACGGTAGTATATCGCGGCGGCTAAAAATACCTAAATTGTCGACTAAGGCTAAAACGCCGAAGAGAAGGATAAATACGCCAAAAAATAGGCGACTTTGAGCGGTGTGAGGTTTCATGATGTGCTTTCGAAAAAAGGGGATCTAAAGTAAGGCGAAAAAATGAAATTTATTTAGGCTGGTCATTACTAGTTTGCACGGCATATTTGCATATAACTGCTAAGCCCCAGATGATCACGAGTATCGGCCAATGGGTGAAGAAATTAAGCCCCCACATATGTTCTAACATGGCATATAGTGCGCCAGCAAGTACGATATCAAATAGACCGGAGATACGTTTTCTCGCATTGGGGCCGCGCACCAGCCGCACTAAACCTAACAGGGCGACAAAAGCGATCCACAAATGCCATGAAAAAAAGAGCAGACCAGTTTTATCCAATAAGAGCGTACATCCGATCAGAATAATACAGATACCAAATTCCAAATGATCACGAGATTGAGAGTGATGAGACATGATGAAAACTCCGTAGAAAGATGTTGAACCGAGATTTGCGGTACAGACGCAGAGTAAGATAAGGACAAAAGGATGTCATGCAAAATTCGGTCAATGGCGGAAAGATGTCGGTGAATGACGCTACCTATCTTTGTTTTTCCTCCTTCGCTTGAACGCTTTTTTATTATCTACAAGTTTAATTATTCAGCCGCCCATAGCCTTGAACGTAAAAACCCCTCAACGCAGAGACGCTGAGGCTCAGAGAAAATCAGAGAAAATCGGAGAAAACCTCTGCGCCCCTCGGCGTCTCTGCGTCTCGGCGTTGAGGGGTTTTAAGATTTTCATTAGATGCCATAGTGGGCTGAATAATTACCTACAAGTTTAAAAAATTATCTGCCGA
>JAIELM010000483.1 GCA_019752975.1 Undibacterium sp.
TCGACACCATGATGGACTTCATATTTTTCTTGTAGTCCACGCAAAATAGCGATAGTCGCTTCCACGCTAGGCTCATCGACGATGATTTTTTGAAAGCGCCGTTCTAAGGCCGCATCTTTTTCTATGTATTTACGGTACTCATCTAAAGTCGTCGCACCGACGCAATGCAACTCACCACGGGCGAGTGCTGGCTTCAACATATTACCGGCATCCATCGCGCCTTCAGCCTTACCTGCGCCCACCATGGTATGCAATTCATCGATGAAGACGATGGTTTGACCTTCATCTAAGGCGATTTCTTTGAGCACGGCTTTCAAGCGCTCTTCAAATTCACCGCGGTATTTTGCTCCCGCCAACAGCGCCGCCATATCTAAAGACAACACCCGTTTCGATTTCAAACTATCGGGCACTTCACCATTAACGATACGTTGCGCTAGACCTTCTACGATGGCGGTTTTACCGACACCGGGTTCGCCGATCAGAACCGGGTTATTCTTGCTGCGTCTTTGCAAGACTTGAATCGCACGACGGATTTCATCATCTCGCCCTATAACAGGATCGAGCTTGCCTAGCCTGGCGCGCTCAGTCAAATCCATGGTATATTTTTTGAGTGCTTCGCGCTGTCCTTCTGCTTCTGGCGAGTCCACATTGACGCCACCACGCACTCCCTTAATTGCGGCTTCTAATGCGCTTCGTGTTAAGCCATTTTCACGGGCCAATTTGCCGGCCTCGGACTTGTCTTCAACCAAAGCCAGTAGTAGCATTTCACTAGCCAAAAATTGATCGCCACGTTTTTGTGATTCTTTCTCTGCCAGATTAAGTAAGCCAGTTAAATCACGTCCGATTTGCACTTGACCGTCAGTACCAGAGACTTTAGGCAAACGTGCTAAGGCACTCCTTAAACCATTCAACAAACTATTGACATTGACGCCAGCACGCTGCAAAAGCGAGCGAGCGCCGCCATCATCTTGGTTCACCAATGCAAGCAATACGTGCACAGGTTCGATATATTGGTTATCATTGCCGACGGCTGAGCTTTGCGCATCAGCCAACGCTTCTTGCAATTTTGTGGTTAACTTATCCAGACGCATATCAGCTCCTTGAATTTTGGTGGGATCTCTTATACTCAACTTACCCAACAGATTAGGCAACAAAGCGTGTTTTCAAGCGCATTTTTACCATTATCTTCATTCGCATTGCGCTACATCAAACATCTATGCATCTAGAACAACTCAATCTCAGTTACTTACTTCACGAAGATCGCATCCTATTACGCATAGGTTTTGCTGATACCGCCGCTGAAGAAGCGAACGACCACAAGCTGAACAAGCAAGAAATTCAATTGTTTCTTACCCGCCGTATGCTACAAAGAATGTGGCCGACGATGATGGAGGCGATTACTTCGCACTTGCGCATTAATCGACCAGAAGCAGCTTTTGCAAGTTCAGACATACTCAATATGCAGCACAAACAAGCCGTCACAGCGATCGCCGAAAGTGGCAATTTTAGCCAAGCCTATGAGGCTGACAATCGGCAAAATGTGACCGGCGCGCTTCCGCTACTATTGGAGACTGTGAAATTTCACCTACAAGCCAAATCGGCATTTTGGATACAATTTATTCCCCTGCAAGGCGGCGCGGTGGATCTCAAATTAACCCCATCCCTATTACACGGATTTTGCAAATTATTGATCGACGCAGAAAAACTTTCAGGCTGGGATTTGGGCTTACATCTACCTGAATCTGAGGCGATGAATATCCCGGCTCACTTGTTAAACTAATTGGCGATTTGCGTATTAACTGTGGCGCGCTACAACTGCTTCAGCGCGAGCGAGTTTTTGAGCTTCCCTTTGGCGACGCATCCATGACCAGACGAATGCCCACTAAAGTATAACGGGTCTGGGGTGAATTCCAGTTGCGATAGGCGGATCGCGCATACAAAGACCAAGTGTGCCAGGAACCGCCACGACGTACATAAACTTCGCCTTCAGCTGGGCCTTGTGGATCGATGACAGGTGAGTGGCTATAATAATTTTCGTCATACAGATCATTGGTCCACTCCCAAGCATTGCCATGCATGTCGTACAAACCAAATGCATTAGGTAAAAAACTAGCGACCGGCGCAGTAAACGCGAAGCCGTCATCGCTGTTAAGTGCATGTTCGGCTAACTTTGGCCAGTTCGCTTTTGCTTTAAAGTCGAAGGTATTGGCGACCAAGTGCAAAGACTCTGGATCATCGCCACTATGATAACGAGTGCGGGTCCCTGCCCGCGCAGCATATTCCCACTCTGCTTCAGTTGGAATGCGGTAATGGCGCCCTTCCTTCTTGCTTAACCATAATGCTAGCGCTTGCGCGTCTTTCCACGTCACATTCACTACTGGATGCGCATCGCTCTGGGGAAAACCTGGATTGCTCCAGCTATAGCGCGGATTACGTCCTTCGAACAAGTCTCCACGACTGGTAGTAGCCGGGTCATATTCGGGGTTATACCCATAACCACCAGTTCCGTCTGCAATTGATTCTGGCACATAAGCAGAAGCCGTCAAGAACTGCCGAAACTGGCCTACCGTTACTTCAGTCTGCCCCATGTAAAAAGGGCGACTAATGCGCACATGATGAACTGGTGCCTCATCATTCAATTTTTCTAATCGGCTGCGCGACAGTGCAGGGTAAGCGGCGGCCATGCTATCCACCGACTCTTCATTCCCCATTTGAAAATCACCGGCCGGAATAGCCAGCATTTTCATGCCCAAGGTATTTACATAAATGGCGGGCTGGTGTTTTGCTGACTTTGTTAACGCTGGCTTAGCTAAGTCACTTGCATGTACCTGAGTAAAAAATGAGGAGCATAAAACGATAAGCAGAGCGAGGGGAATGTTTGGCATAGATAAATTCAACAATGATTTTCATTTCAAAAATGCAGTGTTGCCGATTCATTTCAATTAGTCAAGCATTAGCACGAAGACAGTAGTTCCCATTTGATCGCGATATTTGTGTTGAGCATTTTATTGAGCATTTCATTCAACACACTACTCCTCATGATATTTCTTCAATAGCTTATAAAAGCTTTTGTCTCTTTTCATTTCCTCCAAAGTGTCATTCCACTGGGTGACAATTGCGGCATCGGTGTTTTTTGATACCGCAATATACAACTGACTTTTAAATAAATCGTAGGCAAGTTTGACATCGGAAATTTGATAACCGGCATTGCTCGCAGAAATGCCAACACCCTTTTTTGCATCCGCATAGGCGGCGATGCGGCCTATCATCAACTTCCTAAAACTAGAAATATTTGTACTGGTACGATCAAGATTAGTAAAGCCCAAGCGGCTTAGTGTCTGGTCTCGAATATCATCACGATACACGCCAATTAATCCGATTTTTTTTGCATCCTCAAGATTGACTATTTTGATGTTGGAATCCGCCTTAACGTAGAGGCCATACTCTATCGACAAAAGCGGCCCTATCCACTTATATAAATGTTCTCGTTCTGGCGTTCGTGCCATCGAGAAAAGAAAAGTATTTGGTTCGGTACTCAGTTTGTAGAATCCTCTTGACCACGGAACTACCTGAATAATTTCCTTAGTACCCAAGCGTCGTTGAATTTCCTGAACTATCTCTACTGCCAAACCTGTGAGTTTTTTATTGGCGTCGTGAAACTGCATGGGTTTATCTTCTTCGCAGTATAAGGACAAGCGAGACGAGGTAGTATTCTGCGCAAAAGCCGTCTGGTAGAAAAACACCAAACAGATCAAGTATAGAAAATTTCTTAGTGCAATCATACGCTCTTCAAATCGGTGGTCTGTGAAGTGAAAGCCGGACAGTTAACGGCCTGACATATACTTACCTGCTTGTAGCTCACGCTTTTACGGTTCTTGGCGGATATCACACAAGCGCCAAGCCCACAATATGCGATTGTATAGGACTTACGTAAAATCATCCTAACTAGAGCGGTGGTGCTGGGGGCAGAAAAGTAGCGTAGCGCAGCGGCGACAATAATGTTGGAAGCAGTTTTGCGTCAGTCCTTTGTATTTCGCATGAGTATCTCGCATGACTAGGGATAACTAAGGATGACTATGCTATTCTGCTTTACAAACACCTCATATTGAGAGAAGCGCGTACCCACCGTTCTCAACACCAGCCTAGCCATAACCTCAACAGCATCGCACTAGCACTTGGAGAAACATCATGATTGTCGAAGTACAGATCAATATCAACGGATCCAAAGCGGCAATTTGGGCCACGATCACCGACATCGAGAACGCCTCAAAAATTATCAGCGGAATCGAAAATATAGAGATCCTAGAGAAACCAGCACACGGGCTCAATGGACTAAAGTGGCGAGAAACGCGAATGCTATTCGGCAAACCAGCTACAGCGGACAAGTGGATCACCGATGCAAGTGAGAACGAATTTTACAAAACCAGAGCCGAGAGCGACGGATTTATCTTCTTGTCGACCATGAGCATTACAGATAGCAAACACGGTTTTACCTTAACTAGCGTTCATGATTCCCAGCCACAAACCTTAGTAACGAAACTGATGTCTATTCCTATGAGCTTATTTTTCAAGGGAGTGGCAAAAAAAGCGCTCATGCAAGACTTAAACGATATTAAGTCTGCAGTTGAACAGCAGTGACTATTGACAGACTATCGCTGAAATACCTACTGAATCGGCATTATTTTTGGATGGGATAAAACACTTAGACCGAAGATAGCAGGACGAAAAAGTGTCAGCTCTTCCGTCCTATAAAACCATTGTCAAACCACGAGGCTAGCTCGAAATCAAGCGTTTTTAGGAATGTCGAGCCCACTCTTCACGGCTGGACGCTCGGTGAACGCTGCCAATGCCCGCGTGACGTTTGGCAATTCATGGATACCGACCAGATCAGCGGCTTGGTAAAAGCCAATCAAATTTCGCACCCAAGGAAAGATGGCGATATCTGCGATGGTATAAGCATCTCCCATCATCCATGCACGATGCTCTAGATGTCGATTAAGGACGCCTAATAGACGCTTTGATTCAGCGATGTAACGATCGCGCGGCCGCTTATCCTCGTATTCTTTACCCGCAAATTTATGAAAGAAGCCTAGTTGTCCAAACATGGGGCCGAGCCCACCAACTTGAAACATCAACCACTGTATCGTTTGAAAACGTTCGACTGGATCTTGTGGTAAAAACTTGCCTGTCTTTTCAGCTAAATACAGCAAGATCGCACCGGACTCGAATAGCGCAAATGGCTTTCCGTTCGGCCCATTAGGATCAAGAATTGCTGGAATTTTATTGTTCGGATTCAGCGATAGAAATTCGGGAGACATTTGATCATTGCTGCCAAAGTCCACAAGATGCGGTTCATATGCTAACCCGGTTTCTTCTAGCATGATCGAGGCCTTTACACCATTGGGTGTGGCGAGTGAGTATAGCTGTAACACTTGCGGTCGTGACGCTGGCCATTTTTGCGTAATTGGAAAAGCGGAGAGATTCATCATCGTTTACTTTCTTTATTTTGATTTACCTTAGGACTTACGCAAAATTGCGTTAGCTAGACACGGAGCCGCAGACAGTACTTTAGTACCTTAGTTTAGCAAACGGCGAACGCAACAACACCAGCGTCTGGTTTGCGTAAGTCCTAAATTAAAAACACAAGGCCGAGCGATACGGGGCGGGTGATTTTGATTAGTCTGGCTTATTGATTTTTCCTTACACGAGAGCTCCGCACCGCCGTCGCGAATAGCCGAATTTACATTAAATAGCGCACCTGTGCTGAGGTACAGCGAACACTGGAAATTCAAAATTCGGGCACGCAGTAGCTTGTGCCGAAATCTCGCACACCAGCAGGCTGCAAGCAAATAGCAAGCGAGAGCAAGAGACAGCCAGCACTTGACGACTGCATTCACTACAGGCACAATCACGCCTCCATCAACTTCCACAGGAGAAAAAAGCATGAAAACAGTCGATATTGCCCTCCTGTCGGCTACCTGATCTAGGCACATCCATTTTTGGCGCTTGAAAGCTTTCTCAAGTCTGCGAAATTCTATTGCTAGTGTATTGATGCGCGTCTGATCTCGCGCCGACTTCCATTTTCTTTCATTCGTTTCTGCACGTTTTGGCTTAACCGAGCTAATTGACGTCCGCAGAATTATTTCGTACGTCGGCAATCGATGTACCCCATGAATTTGGATACAACACCTATCATGTTTAATTTTGATTACGCTACATTACGCCTCATCGGCTTGACACCAGCTATCGCCAACCAGTTACACGCGCTCGCAAGCAACTTTACCGAAGACCACACACTGCAAGCGGCACGTATTACTGAAATCCATCGCGACAGTTTGGTACTACACAATGGCAACACCTTACTGCAAGCACGCGCGCTCCCACGCCTGTTGGATGACCTAAAATCTGAACAAAGCAACCTAGCCGTTGGTGATTGGGGCTTATTCATCGGCTCGCCAGAAAACGGCTATCGCTTTGTTGCTCGTATGCCCCCTCTCACTCATCTGGCACGCCGGAATAGTAAAGAAAGGCTACAACCCCTTGCCAGCAATATCGACACAGCATTACTAGTCATGGGCTTGGACAACGATTTTAATCTGCGCAGATTGGAGCGCTATTTAGCCTTGGTACATGCTGCGGGTGTGACACCCGTTGTGCTCTTAAGCAAAGCTGATCAACATGAGAATGCTGCCGCGCGCCAAGCGGAAGTGGAGCAACGCCTATCCGCCAATGTGCCGGTGTTCGCCATCAATGGCCTCAGCCTGACCAACACAGACTTGCTGGCGCCATGGATGTCCGCTGGACAAACCCTGATTTTATTGGGTTCATCTGGCGCAGGTAAATCAACGCTAACTAACACTTTAACGAACAGCGCGCAAAAGACCAACGGGGTACGAGCGGGCGACGAGCGCGGTCACCACACTACCACGTCACGTTCATTGCACCTATGTCCAGGCGGAGCCTGCATCATTGACACGCCGGGACTGCGCAGTCTACAACTTAATCTTGATGAAGAAGCGCTTAGCGCCAGCTTTGCGGACATCGACGAATTAGCCGAAGCATGTCAATTCCGCGATTGCAGCCATCAAAGCGAACCGGGCTGCGCTGTACGTATTGCGGTCGATGAAGATAGGCTGAAAAACTACCAAAAACTTTTACGGGAATCTCAACGCATTCAGCAAACCCCGCTGGACAAAATTGCAGCTAGGGCAAAATGGAAAGTATTGGTGCGATCGGTAAAAGAAAGAGATAGCTTGAAACATCCACACTAAGTAAATGAGTGAATGAATCAGTGAGTGAGTGAGGCCTGTGCAAATCCTTTGTGCAGGCCAAATTTTTAATCTTCGGCGCTAATAGCTAGCTATTGGCTAGCTATTAGCGCCTCATTCGCAGCAAAACCCTCTCGAAAAGTGCGTCTGTCATCATCAAAAATCCTAATGGAAAGTCTCGATTAAATTCAAGCAGCGATTCTCTCGAGACGATGAAAACAATCGCGTCTAGGTCTAGAAATCAGCCGACAAAGAGGTACTCCAACTACGCTTACTTTGGAAGGCGTATTGGTCAAACGCGGCACCCTTACTATTGGCAGAAATCGACAGCACGTCTTCTTTATTGAAGAGGTTATTGACGCCAATTTGCAGCTTCAAATTTTTCACAAAACGGCCCATGTTTTTCCAGCGATAGCCTAGTGTTAAATCGGTGGTAGTGTAGGCATCGATTTTGTATGCGGCCACTTCACCGTCTTTGGCGTACTGCACTCCCACTGTTTTGGCTAAGATAGAACCATACAAGCCGTTAGCTTTGTACAAGACACCAAAGGCAGAAGTCGATTCAGGCGCTTTGGCTACTTGCATCCCTGTATCTTTGGCCTTGGCGCTATTCGTGGAACCGTTCACGTGAGCAGAAAAGCCCGCACCCAAATAATAGGTCGCTGAGGCTTCCAAACCTTTGTACACCACACCGCCTTGGTTATAGTAAATGACATCGTTACCCGTACCTGTAGACGCGATTTTATTGTTAAAATCGATGTAGTACACATCCGCATCAAAACTCAATTCTTGTGATTGATGGACTATGCCCCATTGATAATTAGTCGATGTCTGTGGCGAAGGTTTAGACAAACTAGGATTATTCACATAGAACATAGACAGGTCGGGAACCAAGAAACCCTTGGCAAACTGCGCGTAGGACGACCAAGTTTTACTGAGACTATAATTAGCCGTCAAAAACGGCAAAGTTGCGGTGTAGGTCTGCTCTGTGGTCTGTGCAAGGCGTGTGCCCTGATTCACTTGAGCGTCTAGCGAGCGTTTAAAACTGGAATACTTGACACCAGGTGTGATAGTCAAATCTGCGCTGGTCGCCCACTCAAATTCAACGAAAGGCTGATATTGCGACCAACTCGATTTTTGCTCGTAAGAGATATTTTTTGGTGCAGTAGCTTCCTTAGGATTGGGCAAACCTAAAGTCCAATCTAAATCATAGGTATGGCGATTGGTATCGGATTTTTCTAACCACACACCAGCGCGAAGTAGTCCTGAAAATGAACCTACCTGAACCTTATTAGTCAATTTAATAATATCCCCAGTCACGCGATAGGAATTAAGTTTATTGTAGCCAGGGACGTTCTTATTTCCAGTGACACCTGCCTTAGTGCCGTTAGCGGTAGCACCACTGGCGTCTTGACCCGAGTAAGTATCATTGTCGTAGGCGTAGGTGTAGAGCGTATTATCAAGCTCCCAGCTACCTAATTTCGACACCAGATTAAGGTATTCAAAATCAGTCTTCTTATTATTGTAGTTATAGCCTACAAAATTCTGGCTAGTTGGATCGTTATTTAATGCATAGTTCTTACCGTACTTCGCTACTTGTGTGAGAGTCACGCCACCTTTGTCCGCTACATTGCTATGGATTTTATTGTAAGTAGAGAAGACTGTGAGGGTGGTGTCCTGACCAAAGTTTTTTTGTAACTTGAATTGGTAGTTATCTTCTTTCACCGCACTTTGGGTTAAATAGCCGTCACTGGTCAAACGAGAGACATTGAACATCATATTCATGTCGCCCATTTTTTCCAAAACACCCGTATCGATTTGCACGCCAGCCATTTTGGTATTAAATGAACCGAAAGTAGCATACGGGGAAAAATTAAAATCCGAGGATAATTCTTTAGAAAATAAATTGATAGAGCCGCCAAAAGTGGCTTGTCCTAAGTTACTCGCATTGCCTGGACCGCGTTCGATGACCATACCACCGATGATACGAGCAGGGAAATACGAAGTGGAATGATGGGTAGGATTATTCGTGTCGCCGAAAGGAATACCGTCATAGGTGATATTGTATTCGCCGTCTTGAAAGCCGCGCAATGTCACTTTGGTTTCGGCCAAACCTGGGCCGTTGGCTGACACACCAGAACCTACACTAGGAGCGATCCTTGCAACGGCGTTAAAGTCTGCTAAAGGGGTCACCGCTTGTTCAATAAAAGTTGCGGTGATGATCGATTGCGGTTGCGTCGCTTTCAAAGAACTCACGACCGGAGCGCGTGCTGCAACGCTCAACCCAGAAATCACTACACGAGCAGTAATCGCTTTGGAATCTAAGGCAGAATCGGCATCCTTAGTAGTCGAATCAGTACCCACTACCACCGGGGAAATATCGTTACTCATACTTGTGGCTGTCGTCGCACTCGTGGGGCCAACCGCATTTTGCGCCGCACTGGTGCCAGCTGTAGCCATCAGTGCCAATGCCAACACCACTTGACTAGTAATTAAGCGCGCTTGAAAACGCTGTTGCTCATTTTCTGATTGAATATGTTTCATGACTTCCCCGTCTTTAAAAGGGAAAATCATATAAAAAGAAAATGACCTAGCCATGAATGTTTGATGACAGTTAAGTGACACAAGCGATCTGACATCAGACCACTTTCACCATCTCGTTGGTATTTCTAAGGATTTGGCTGGCAGAGAGAAGTAGAGCGACTCACACTACAGCTGGCGATCTTGTGTGCCAATCGATCGTAAGCTTGCACCTGCCAAGCTTCGCCTTTTCTATCCATCACCAAGAAACCAACTTCATTGCTATTGCTAAAGTAATCCACGTGCGCCGCATCAAAAGGGGTAGCGTCTTGTGGCCGTAGATCTGGTAAACGTTTGTCCATCGCCGTACCACCGTTACCACTGACAAATTGGGTAGGATGATCTGACGTAAAACTCACTGCCTCAAATAAATGGGTGTGACCCGAAATCGCCGCCCGCACTTTAACTGGAAACAGCCGATCACCATGACCGTCCTGCATTACCTGCTGCAGGGGTTGATTCCCAGACCTAAATTCTATGCTGCCGTCTTTTGCATGTCCGGCAGAAAAACCAAGGATGGGATGGTGGTTCAAGAAAAAATTAAAATCGACCGCTTCCGTAATCCTATCCACTTCGGCAAACTGAGCTGAGTAGATGACATATGCCTCGTCGGTTTTCGCCAATTTCTTTCCAGGAACCTTAGAAGAATCGAATACGATCAATTGCGCATCGCCACCCAACATGACGCCATATGGCGCACTATAATCGCCTTGCAGATCATTTTGCTCAAGATTGCAATCACGTCCTTTGACATAAGGGCGCGGATCGAGAAAACGCCAATAACCCTGTCCCGCTCGCATACAAGATTCGTGATTACCGCGAACCATCACCCACGGAGCCGCTTTCAATAAAGCTGCTGCAGGTTCAAAAAAATCCGCGGCCCAGACATCATAACCATAGCCCCAAGGACTACCAGCACAGCCCGCATTTCCTTCAGGGCAGGGATTTTCTCGGTAATGATAATCACCGACATGAATCACCAAATCCGGTTGAAAACGGGCGGCTTCTCTGGACACATCACGAAAAGCCCAAGCCGCCTGATCATTACAAGCTTGATAGGCATTCTCAGCTTTTTTCATACGGCAACCAGTATCGCCCAGCACCACGATTCTGTTCACGGTGGCTTTAGGTAAGGGTAAAACGCTGCCTTCAATACTGGCGGTTTTTACCCCGGTTTTCAACACCGCCTCGCACGTCATTATGGGAAAAACTGAAGGTTTGGTATCTTCTGTGGCACTAGCCGTTTTGCGCTGTGCCGCCACTTCCGCTGCCGCGCGAAGCGTCATTTTCTGCGTCATACCGTCCTGCGTTAAACTAGGACATTGCGTTGCGGAAGTGAGGCTACGAACGACGCCAGCACCGTTTTCACCCATCACGACCCAACTCGAGAGCGCGGCATCTTTGCTTCTTGTGGGAGGTGTGCTACTACAGGAACATAAAAACGCTAGCGCCAATAGACTCATACTTAATCTAAATTGAATGCGTGCCTCGCCCGACAATATAGTCATGAAAAATCCAAAAAATTCAGTTAACAGCACTCCAGCATAGGTGGAAATTGTGTCAGCTTGATGAAACGAAACGAGCGCGACAAGGCAATTTCATGAAGAATATTTTTCAACACTGCGAACAGATCAAGCACGCGATGAAATTGAGAAAATATTGCTAATTCACTGTGTCACTGAGTTATAGGCATGCTATTTTCCAACAAAAAAAGCTAAGTTTTTCATCTTTTATGAATGGGAGAACGAACGAAATTGGATGGCCAGATACCGTCACTGCTAGTTTGACGGCATTGGAATGAGATCTAGACCGGAGCTTAGTTGAACTAAAACATGAAGCTCATGCGCGACTTGGTGAATATGAAATTACTGATAAATTTTCTGAAACCATTGGTAGTACTGCTGCAGTAACTGGTCTTCAGGGGTTTTCTTGAGCAGTGCAAGGTAATGTCTTTCCTCGCCATCGATATCGGTGGTATTAGCATAAATATCGATGAGGCGCCATTGCAGTTCAGTCAGATTTGGATTCAACTGTAACGCTCTTTCATACAAAGGTGCGGCCGCTGTGATCCAATACAATTCAAATTGCAATAGCTCCGCGAGCTGCACATAGTGATTGGCGTCACTCGGATGCAATCTAAGGATTTCCTCCGCTTGTGCAATGCGCTCTGTAATACTAAGCGTCTGATCCAATAACGGTGGCGGCTTGACGCGTTCTCGATAAACCGATTGATCGGCTTGCCATGCAAACGCATAAGGCCCCTGTGCAAATTTCGGACGACTGCTGCCGTCTTCATACAAATGAAAATACGCCCAAGCTTTAGCCTCCTCTATCATCCACAGACCGGCCGTGTTCCGACTCAGTAAAATCGGTTGAACCGGAGAGC
>JAIELM010000395.1 GCA_019752975.1 Undibacterium sp.
AAAAAAACGATATCGAAAATATCGCTGCTTACTTAAGTAGTTTGCCGAGTAGTTTAGTCGTGAAAAAGTAAAATAGATGCCGCTTCTGAATTGAACTTCGCGAGCGGCTTTTTATTTGCCTAACTGCTTTTTTAGTGACGCCAAATAGGCATTTCCATCTGGTGGCATGCCTGTACGCTGTGAATCCCAAATCATTTCCCCTAAACTTTCCATCATTGCGTGATGCGCCTCATGGATAGAGTTCTTTTTGTAGGCCAAAGCCTCATACGCAGCACGTATGCCGCTGGGTTGATTAATGGTAATTTGTTCGGCTATGGTTAGGTGCATAGATAGGTGCAAGAAAGGATTACTTTTGCCATTATCTACGCTGTAATCGGCAGCCAGTGCCGCTTCTACATCTCTAAAGTCCTCGGCATATTCGGTATGTTGAACTATCCAATCGGCTGCAATAGTTTCTAAGGGCGTGAGAATTTCATTTGCGTGGTATTTACGGAAAGTTTCACAAAAAAACCGACGGACATCTTGTTGGGTGGGGTTGAACATAGGCTAGTGCTTGCTGGGAGGTTGGATATTCTACTGGTATTTAAAGAGTTTGGTTCAACTATCTGTTCAATTTCAGCTATCATTTACACTTCATCTTTTCAATTGGAATCCTATGTTAGACCAAGCTTCCCTTAATACGCTGTTTAGTGCGGCGCGTACTCATAATGAATGGTTAGAAAAACCTGTCACTGAAGAACAGCTTAAGGCGATTTACGATCAAATGAAGTGGGGTGCAACTTCCGCAAATTGTTCTCCTGCACGTTTGGTTTTCGTGCAATCTCAGGAGCAGAAAGAAAAATTAGTCGCTTGCATGGCGCCTGGTAATGCGGATAAAACACGTAAAGCGCCAGTGACTGTGATCCTTGGTATGGACATGGCTTTTTTTGACAAGTTGCCACAACTTTTTCCGCATACCGATGCACGTGCGTGGTTCGCCGGCAATCAGGCTTTGATTGAGTCCACTGCTTTCAGAAATTCTTCCCTTCAGGGCGCTTACATGATGTTGGCCGCACGCGCTTTAGGCTTGGACTGTGGACCTATGTCAGGTTTTGATGCGGATAAAATCAATGCGACTTTTTTTGCAGGTACCGAGGTGAAAGTTAACTTCGTGTGTAGTATTGGTTATGGTGATGCGAGCAAACTATTCCCACGTTCACCGCGACTCAGTTTTGACGAAGCCTGCAAGATCGTTTAATGAGATGAGTAGGGCAGTAGGGCGATTGAAACCTGAGTCGTCGAAGTGTTCTTCGGCGCGGGTTTTATTCAATCTACAAAATTTTATTTAAATGTGTTTGGGTGTTGGTGTTTTTTGTTTAAATTCGCACATGTCGACAATCATACAATTCCAACATTTGGGCGAGCGTGCTGTGCAGGTATATCGTCCATGTAAAATCAGCCAGTGATGGGCATCAAGTTTAAATTCACTCGGTACAAACTTCATCAACTTTTCTTCGACTATATCGACGTTTTTACCCGGAGCAATGCCGGTGCGATTGGATACCCGAAAAATATGGGTATCTACCGCAATGGTAGCTTCGCCAAAAGCGGTATTGAGAACCACATTCGCGGTTTTACGTCCGACACCGGGTAAGGCTTCAAGTGCCTCTCTGGTACGCGGGACTTCCCCGTGATGCTGTTCTAATAAAATACTGCAAGTTGCGATGGCATTCTTCGCCTTAGTCCGAAATAAACCTATAGTTTGGATATAAGGAATTAGGCCATCGACTCCTAAGGCCAACATCTTTTCCGGCGTGTTGGCGATAGGATAGAGACGCTTAGTCGCTTTGTTGACCGATACATCGGTGGCTTGAGCGGAGAGTAAAACGGCGATCAAAAGTTCAAACGGCGAGCTGTATTCTAGCTCGGTGCTTGGGTGAGGGTTTTGCGCTCTAAGTCGCGTGAAAATTTCCTGACGTTTTTGCTGGTTCATTTTTTACGTGCAGCATCTAATTTTTGACAAAGCTGTTCAGTGCCATCTAATATTCGGGGGCCAAAGCGATGTATCCAATCGCCGTTAATCACAAAAAAATTTCCTTTTTTAACTGCCGCCACAATCGGGAAATTATTCCACTCAGCGCGTAATTTATCCACTTCATGGTCACTACTAAAAATCACCTCGGGATTATTCAGCAGCACCGACTCAGTAGTGATGGTCGCGCTAATATTTTTAAGATCAGCAAAAACGTTCTTGCCACCACAAAGTTGAATCGCCTTAGAAATAATGTGTTGCTGATTGATAGTCATCAACGGTTTTCTGATCATTTGATGAAATACGCTGATCGGTTTTTCATTGATCTTTAATTGGTATTTTTTACTTAAGCTATGCAAGCGTTGTCGAAATCCCAGTGCAGCCTTGTTACCTACTTCGGTCGTCCCAGCTAGCATCGCAATTCGCTCTATAGAACTAGCGACATCTTCATAGTTTCGAGGCTCACTTTCAAATACCGTAATTTGATTGTCGCGTAATTTTTGCGATAAAATTTTGGCGTTGCCAGTACCCCAAATAATCACGAGATCAGGTTTGAGAGTGAGTAGGCGTTCTAGGTCTAAAGATAAAATACTACCGACGTCAGTAATTTTTTTTGCGGATTCAGGAAAATCACTATAGCTATCGACGCCGACTAAAGACGCGCCGGCACCTGCGGCAAATACCAACTCGGTGACATGTGGGGCGAGACTGACAATGCGTTTGGCTGGCTGTGCTAGTGTAACCTTGCGTTGTGCGTCGTCCAGAACGTTTATTTGCGCATGGACTAGGCTGCACATCAACATCAAGCAAAGCAGCGTCAGGACATGCGCCGTGTACTTCATTCGCTGGTATGAAGCGACGCTAGGCCTAGCCTGCGCCGATTTTAAGTTGATCAAACTGTTTAGACTTGACATTGACATATTCAAACTTTGTTCTTTATGTTTTGCTCTTGGTAGAACGTATGCAATTGATGGCGCGCGACTTCTCAAATAACCAGACCCTAACTTCGATTAGATTTCTAGATTATCGATCAGGCGGGTATTGCCAAGTTTTGCAGCAGCGAGGACGACGAGTTCCTCTTTGCTCTCAAGCTCCATTTGCGTCGGTGCTTGCAAGTTGGCGCGTTTGCGGATTGAGATATAATCGGGATTCCACTGCCTTTGCGATAAACTGTTCATCGCTTGCTGTTCAATTTTTGTTAAATCGGTGCGTCCGCTTCGGACTTCTTGTGCCACTTGATTGAGCATTTGAAACAGGGCAGGCGCCTCGGCTCGTTCAGCCTCAGTCAAATAGCCATTGCGCGAGGAAAGCGCCAGACCATCTTCGGCACGCCAAGTTTCTGCTGCGATGATTTCAGTTGGTAACGCAAATTGTTTTGCCATATTGCGGATGATCATCAATTGCTGATAATCCTTTTTACCAAACACCGCCACACGTGGCTGTACGCAAGCGAAAAGTTTAAGCACAACCGTACTGACACCCGTAAAAAATCCTGGGCGAAATTCACCCTCTAAAATATTTCCTAAATCGTCAGGTGGTTGGACACGATATTCTTGTGGTTCGGGATAGAGGTCTTTTTCTGTGGGTGCAAAGAGTACATAGACACCTTCTTTTTCCAATTTCTCTACATCTGCTTGAAAAGTGCGAGGATATTTATCGAAGTCTTCGTTAGGGCCAAATTGCAAGCGATTGACGAAAATTGAAGCGACCACAGGGTCGCCATGACGGCGAGCTAGGCGCATTAACGACAAATGCCCTTCGTGTAAATTGCCCATAGTCGGAACGAAAGCAGTACGTAATTGACCGCGCAATTGATCGCGGAGTTCTTCTATCGAGGAGATGATTTTCATGGGGAGTGTATTGAGAGGTAGAAAGTTAAAACCATTCAATATAGCGATACCGAGTCACAAAGAACATCAAGAAAAGTTTTTAGGTTTTCTCTGCGCATCTCTGTGTTTTTGTACCTCTGTGTTGAGCGGTTTTTGGTTTGCAGTTTCATGAGTTTAATCATCTTAAACTGGTGCATAGGCGAGCCGCACGTAGATCGGTGCATATGATTCGGCTTGGGTGATTTCAATCAGCGTTTCTTTAGCTAATTCTAGTAGCGCGACGAAGTTGACGACTAAAACCGGTGCGCCACGACTGATATCAAATAGGTCGGAGAATTCCACAAATTTTGTTGATTGTAAGCGTCGTAAAATCGCGCTCATGTGTTCGCGTACAGATAATTCTTCACGACTGATCTTGTGGTGGGCGACTAATTTTGCACGTCCTAACACATCGGCCCAGGCTTGCTGTAAGTCGGCGACATTGACTTCGGGCCAATGTAAAACCGTGTTTTGCTCGATGTAGACTTGCGCATGTAAAAAGTCGCGTCCCAATTGCGGCACACTGTTGAGATCGTAAGCCGCTAGTTTCATCTGTTCATATTCGAGCAAGCGCCGTACTAAGGCTGCGCGCGGATCATCTGCTTCATCGCTGTCCAAACTCTTGTTGCTAGGCACCAGCATGCGTGATTTGATCTCGATTAGCATTGCCGCCATGAGTAAATATTCAGCAGCTAATTCTAAATTACTCTTACGAATTTGATCGACGTACTGCAGGTATTGTAGCGTCACCTGCGCCATCGGAATGTCGAGAATATTGAAATTTTGTTTGCGGATTAAATACAGCAAAAGATCGAGCGGCCCCTCAAAGGCCTCTAGAAAAATTTCTAGGGCATCCGGTGGTATGTACAAATCATTCGGCAGTTTGAACAAAGGTTCGCCATACAATTTGGCGAAAGCCAAACCATCTACAACATTGGGCGTGCTGTCGATATTGCCGGTGATGGGGAGCTCAGTGGCTGGGAGAATTTGCATGGAGCTATTTAATGACGCAAAAAAGTAGCTTCGCCGACGAAGCTGCAAAGTTGTACATCAGCTTATCCTGCACGGAAATCATTTTTGTCGTCCAGCTTATAATGACTTACTTATTCTGATAGACATAAGCCTGCTGATCAAGCCTTGATTCATCATGACGTTTTTGCGTATCCAAATCGATGGGCGCTTTATCCCATAACAAGGCTCGGCCATCGCGCTGGCTTTGTTCTAACTGCGGATTGGATAGTTTTAAGCCATTAATAAATTGCGTGGCTTCTGATTGATACAGAGAAAATTGTTTGGAGAATTTCATGGGAGTTCAATCAAGAAAATTTAAATAGGGTGCCATATCTCGTCATTCGTCCGCCTTATTTCAATAGGCTAAGACTTTGATAACGCTAAGTAGTCCACATTTTACCCTGTAATCGCTGACTTTAGTTTTCTAAGCAAGTCAGTGGGATCATTTTCTGTAATTAACAAGGCGTGATGCTCAGGCTTTAAAAAACCGGTAGCGACCGCATGCGACAAAAAAGCCAGCAAGGGATCATAAAAGCCTGCGACATTCAAAATGCCTAAAGGTTTTTGATGGAAGTCTAACTGCAGCCAAGTGAACATTTCGAAGAGTTCTTCTAAGGTGCCTATGCCGCCGGGAAGGGCGATGAAGCCGTCGGCCAGTGCTGCCATCATGGCTTTGCGTTGGTGCATGTCGGCGACGATATGCAGTTGTTGAAGTTGGGCGTGCCCGATTTCTCGGTCAAATAAGGCTTGCGGAATAACGCCAGTGACATGTCCACCTAGACGTAGCACTTCATCGGCGAGGATTTTCATCAAACCTACGTCGCCACCGCCGTACACTACATTCAAATTATTCTCGACTAATAACTTAGCCAAGTCGCGCGCTGCCTCGCCATAGACTGGCGAGTTACCGCTAGCAGAACCACAGTAAACACAAATAGAATTCATGACGTGTGCTTGATCTTGAGCAGGTAATCATGCGAAAGTTTTTCAAAAACTTCTTTGGTATGACCACGTAAATAGGGGCTAATTTGTACGATGACTTGGTAGCAACCACGAGCTAAGGACTCAGACATAGCTTGAAGCTCAGTGTATTTTCGTGGATTGCGCACATATTCATAGGATAACCAGTAAGTCGCAACCACCACCATATTACCGGCTAAGGCATCGATGGTGATGTCGTCGGCTTCAAATTCACCGTCGAGACGTAAGCCGAGGCAAAGCTCTTTGGCGACTTTGATTTTGTGCTGCAAAATCTGTTTGAAGGTAAGCTCTAACTTGCGATTTCGGCTGAGTAAATCATTGAGGTCGCGATAGAAGAAACGGTAACGCCAAACCAGTTCAAAAGTAAGATGGAGGTAAGTCCAAATGTCTTGAATATTTGCTTTACGCCCTTGTGGAAAGGCGAGTTTTTTATTAATTTCACCTTCGAACTGAGTGAACAAGGAATTCACAATATCTTCTTTGTTCCGGAAGTGGTAGTAAAGGTTTCCGGGTGAAATACCCATTTCTTCAGCAATGATCGTTGTCGTGATATTGGGTTCGCCAAAATCATTAAACAATTTAAGTGATAGATCTAGAATGCGGTCACGCGTCCTTCGGGGATTTTTAGTTTCCATGTGCCAGCCAGTAATTTTTATCCGTGAAATGCGATTGCGCTAGGATATCACCGATTGCGTCGCTGGGACTTGGACCAATCTTGTTTTTGCAAAGACGTCGTGTAAAAATTGTCGGTCTTTACTAAGCAAGATGGTTGCTGCCCAAGCGCAAAAGCCGAGCGCGACTGGTGTCATCAGTTTAGCATTTTTAAGACCTAACTGCGAGGAGAGTATCAAGCCCGGCAAGAACCACATCCACGCTAAACAGTAGCGAACCATCGATTTAACTAATGGTAATTTTTGATTGTCGTCGTTGACTAAGCGTATTTTCCACGTTTTCATAGCGAGGGTTTGTCCGCCACGAGTCCAAAAATAGACAAAGTAAGCACCACAGGTAAAAAACAATAGTGCTAAGCGACTATAGTGATACTTGGTTGGATCAAAACTTTGTGTGGCGATGGCATGGATTACATGAGTGAAAACGATGACCCCAAAAACCAATAAAGCCTCGTAGATCATACATACGAGGCGGCGGGTTAAGCTGGGGGTTGGATAGCTATTTTGAGATTCTATAGGTGTCACGACTTACTTTACGATGTTGTTATTCGCTTGTGAAGCGGAGGTACTGCTGTTGGAAGGAGTAGGGCCTTTTTTGATCGGCGCTAAGATCGTGCTTTGGCGTTTGGATTCAGGTTGAATTGTGGTAACAGTTTTTTTGTTCTGTGCTTCGTTGGCCAACTGACTTTTTTCTGCTTCAGAAAGTTGTTGGTACTGCTGCCATTGGGCTGATTTTTGTTGTGCTGATTTATTGCTGGTGTTGGAAAAATTTTCACGCGCCGCTCTGCGTTGTTCTGGACTCAGTTTTACCCATGCGCTAATGCGGTCCTGCAAACGTTGTTTTTCTTCCGGTTTCATCACGGCGAATTTATCAGCAATACTCAACCATTTTTTTTTCTGGATATCAGCCATGCCACCCCACTCATTTGCAAGCGGGGCGAGTGCAATTTTTTGTTCTGAGCTTAGTTGAGTCCAAGCGGTTTTACTAGAATTATTGAGTGGACTATTTGTAGCAAGCGCTTGCGTCTGGGCGTAGCTCGCGGTGACCTGCAAGCTAAGACCAGAAAACATCGTAGTGACAGCGATAAAATGACTTAATTTAATGAGTGAAAAACGCACGCTTATTCCTCAGTCTTTACAGTTTTTTCTTTATTTAAGTAGGTGTTAAATCCATTATCTACGTAGGCATCTGGTGGCAACTCATCGACTAAAACGGCGGCATCAATTTCAGCTAAGTCATTGATTTGCTGCTGTTGTTCGTGTTCGTAAATGCCATATAAGCCAACGATCAGGACTAATATTGGCAAGCCTATCCAGAGTTTTTTCACCCATGATTTTTGGGAGAAAGATCCGCCGTTGGCGCCTGCAAGTACGCCACCAAAAGCCAATACAGCGCTTGCAGTTTCTGGTTTTTGGCGCGACAAGGCAAGTTGACGAGCGGCGGCTAGCCTGTCTAATGTCGCATTAGGCAAGTCTTCAGCGGATTCTGTCATCGCTCTGCGTACTTTGTAGGCAAAGTCAATTTCTTCTTTTTCTTTAGAGTAAGTCATAATTGCACCCCTTTAGCTTTAAGTGACGCTGCTAGCGTGTGTGTTGCCCGCGAACAATGGGTTTTCACACTTCCTTCCGAACAGCCCATGGTCAGCGCCGTCTCGGCCACATCCATGTCTTCCCAATAACGCATGAGGAAGGCTTCTCGTTGACGTGTTGGAAGTTTTTTTATTTCTTCGTCGATGATATTTAAAACTTGTTCTCGTTCCAACTTTTGTTCAGTCGATTCCGCTGCCTGTGAGCCTTCTTCAGAAGCGAAATTTTCTAAAAGATCAAAGTTATCATCTTCTTGGTTGTTTGGGGTGATATTTGAAAATAAACTGACCCAACTGTTGCGTACTTTTTCTCTTCTGAAAAAATCAAGTACCGTATTTTGTAGTATTCTTTGAAAGAGTAGCGGTAATTCTGCTGCTGGCTTATCACCATATTTTTCCGAAAGCTTGATCATTGCGTCCTGCACAATATCTAGCGCGGATTCCTCGTTACGCACCATGTAGAGCGCGTGTTTGAATGCACGTCGTTCTACGCTTTCGAGGAATTGGGAGAGTTCTTTGCTTGTTGCCATTAACGATGGGGAAACTTAAGATCAAAAGTGCGCACATGCTAGCAAAAAATACTTCGTATGTCCTTCTTTTTCTTTAAATTGGGGGATTCAGACTTAGTTTTATTTTTATTTGGCATGTAATTTTACTTGACCAAATTGCTGCATCGCAGTAGTGTATCGATTCATCTCAAAATCTAGAGCTGTAAATGCTTGCTTGAAAGAACCTACAATGTTCCTGTCAACAAGTTGCTAAATTTAGCTGTTTGTTCTAACCCATGCCATAAGCGTGAGAAGTTGTCTCTGTCTTAAAACTAATTAATTGATCGAACGAGTTGCCAATACGCTTTGCCAAACATGATCCTAGGGAGAATGTGAGGGCAGAGTCACCGCACAAAAAGGGATATCAGTTACAGTTTTAGAAGCGCCAGTTTCGCCAGGAAAGAACATCCGATCAATCTCCAATGGACCTTGAAAGGAAACACAATGAACGTCCTCCCGCAAGAACGCAGTAGCAGTAATAGCAGTAATAGCAGTACTTCAAAGCAGTCGCAGCAAGAATATACAGGCGCAGAAATTCTCGTTAAATGCCTAGCCGAAGAAGGTGTTGAACATGTGTTCGGCTACCCCGGTGGCGCAGTCTTGTATATCTATGATGCGATTTATAATCAAGATAAATTCCAACATATTCTGGTTCGTCATGAGCAAGCTGCAATTCATGCTGCTGATGCTTATTCACGCTCGTCCAATAAAGTAGGTGTCGCCTTAGTGACTTCCGGTCCAGGTGTTACCAATGCAGTCACCGGTTTGGCAACGGCGTATATGGATTCCATCCCGATGATTGTCATTTCGGGACAAGTGCCCAGTCACGCGATCGGTCAAGACGCTTTTCAAGAATGCGATACCGTGGGCATTACTCGCCCGTGTGTGAAGCATAATTTCTTGGTGAAAGATGTCAGGGATTTAGCCGAAACGGTTAAAAAGGCTTTTTTTATCGCCACGACGGGTCGCCCCGGTCCCGTGTTAATTGATATTCCTAAAGACATTAGTAATCACAAAACTACCTACCACTATCCCGAACAAATAGAAATGCGTTCGTATCGTCCGGTCGACAAAGGACATACAGGACAGATACGTAAAGCCGTGCAATTACTATTGCAAGCAGAGCGTCCTATGATTTACACCGGTGGCGGTGTAATATTGGCGAACGCTGCCCCAGAATTAAATAAATTCGTTGATCTATTAGGCTTTCCTTGTACGAATACTTTGATGGGCTTGGGCGGTTATCGCGCCAGTGATGAAAAATTTGTTGGTATGCCTGGTATGCACGGCACCTACGAAGCCAATATGGCAATGCAACACTGCGATGTATTGATCGCTGTGGGTGCGCGATTTGATGATAGGGTGATCGGCAATCCAAAACATTTTGGCTCGCATCCACGCAAAATCATTCATATCGACATTGATCCTTCTTCGATTTCTAAACGCGTTAAAGTCGATATTCCTATTGTTGGAAACGTCAAAGACGTATTGCAAGAATTCTTAACACAGTTGGCGGCCAGTGAAGTTAAGCCCAATGGCAAGCATTTAGCCAATTGGTGGAAACAGATTGATCAATGGCGTGAAAAAGATTGTCTGGCCTTCAGCGATTCTAGTCTTGTTATTAAGCCGCAAGCAGTTATACAAAAAGTGTGTGAGATCACAAAGGGTGATGCCTTCATTACTTCCGATGTTGGGCAACATCAAATGTGGGCAGCGCAATACTATCGATTCAATCAGCCGCGTCGTTGGATTAACTCCGGTGGCTTGGGGACGATGGGGGTCGGTTTACCGTATGCGATGGGAGTGCAATTCGCTAATCCTGATGCGACCGTAGCTTGTGTTACTGGTGAAGGTTCGATACAAATGTGTATCCAAGAACTGGCGACCTGCAAACAATATCATTTAAGTCCAAAGATTATTTTGCTCAATAATCGTGCGCTAGGTATGGTGAGGCAATGGCAGCAAATTGATTATGCTGGTCGTTATTCTGAATCCTATATGGACTCCTTACCTGACTTTACCAAGTTGGTTGAAGCTTACGGACATGTAGGTAT
This sequence comes from Undibacterium sp., assembly GCA_019752975.1. Lineage (GTDB taxonomy): Bacteria > Pseudomonadota > Gammaproteobacteria > Burkholderiales > Burkholderiaceae_D > Undibacterium. Next base: position 10,731 of record JAIELM010000395.1, read on the forward strand.
GAAGATAGAAAATCCCAACGATGTGGATGGTGCTTTGCGCGAAGCTTTCGCAATGAAAGATCGTTTGGTGTTCATGAATTTCATTACCGATCAAGAAGAAAAAGTATGGCCTATGGTCAAAGCAGGAAAAGGCTTAACTGAAATGTTGCTTGGTTCGGAGGATTTATAATGCGCCATATAATTTCTGTTCTATTAGAAAACGAAGCTGGTGCTTTGTCTCGTGTGGTGGGACTATTTTCTGCACGTGGCTATAACATCGAAACACTTACTGTTGCTCCAACCGAAGACGCCACTTTATCTAGGATGACCATCGTTACTACTGGTTCCGACGACGTGATTGAACAAATCACTAAACATCTTAACCGCTTAATCGAAGTGGTGAAAGTGGTGGACTTAACTGAAGGCGCGCATATCGAGCGCGAACTGATGTTAATCAAAGTGAGAGCAGTGGGCAAAGAGCGCGAAGAGATGAAGCGCACCGCAGATATTTTCCGCGGTCGAATTATCGATGTAACCGAAAAAAGCTACACCATAGAATTAACTGGTAACAAAGCCAAACTCGATGCCTTCATCGACTCAATCGAACGTACTGCAATTTTAGAGACAGTCCGTACCGGTGGTTCAGGTATAGGGCGCGGTGAGCGAATTTTGAAGGTTTAACATAGCCCCTTTTTTTATGTCATTCCTGAGAGTTTAATCGGGAATCCAACGGCGTTCGTTACTGAACAAAAGTCGCTGGATTCCCGCTAAAAGTATGCGGGAAAGACGACATTTATAGGTCGCTGAATCATGATGATCAAATTTAACAATTTAAAAATTTAAGGAATACAAAATGAACGTTTTTTACGATAAAGATTGCAACCCCGCTTTGATCAAATCTAAGCAAGTCACTATCATCGGTTATGGTTCTCAAGGACATGCCCACGCTTTAAACTTGAGTGAATCGGGCTGCCAAGTTACGGTCGCTTTACGTAAAGGTGGGGCGTCTTGGGACAAGGCAAAAAACGCCGGTTTAAAAGTCGCTGAAGTGAATGATGCAGTTAAAGACGCCGACATCATCATGATTTTGCTTCCAGATGAAAACATCGCGGAAGTGTATAAAGAAAACGTCGCGCCGCATGCCAAACAAGGTGCAGTTTTAGCCTTTGCTCATGGCTTTAATGTGCACTACGGTCAAGTCGTGCCCCGTGCCGATATGGACGTTATCATGATTGCTCCTAAAGCGCCTGGCCATACAGTCCGTGCCACTTATACGCAGGGAGGTGGTGTACCGCATTTGATCGCCGTGTATCAAGATAAGTCTGGCGCGGCGCGTGACATCGCTTTGTCTTATGCCAT
>JAIELM010000120.1 GCA_019752975.1 Undibacterium sp.
AGCGGCGAACGCGAGATCATCTCAGGGCAACTTGGTGAACTGGTCATGCGTGAACTCAAACGCCTAGACAAAATCGCCTACATACGATTTGCCTCGGTGTATAAGAGCTTTGAAGACGTGTCTGAATTTGTAGAGGCGATACAGGAAGTAAAAAAGAAATAAGGGGAAAAGTCCCCCTATTTTTTATCGCCTTAGCACTTACTTATTCCAGCAGTCATCGACAGTCAAGCCGCCACCTGGACTGCCACTCGCAGCATTTTTAGCACCTAAGTCGGTTAGGGTATAGGTACCGCAAACATCCGTAATCATGGAGCCGATCGGCGTCGCAGTCAAAGTGTAACCCATCCCGCCTGCATTGACGACCACAGCAATAGTATATTTCCTATTACTCCCGGTCGCATTACGTGGAGCAACTAAGAACGGCAAAGTAGGAGCCGTAGCTGGCGTTGCCCTTGGAAAAAAAGAGTCGTTTTCGGTAAATACTCTTTGCATAAACTGTGCATTTTCAAGCAAAATTCCACGAACATCCGCACGGTTAGTACGACGAACATTGTCCGTATAACTAGGGTAGGTGAGGACAGTAATAATGCCGATAATCGCCACCGCAATCATCAACTCTATCAAAGTAAACCCACTTTGGTACTTTGTATCCATGATCTTCATCTAAAACTCCATAAGAAAGCAATAACATACCACAAACTTATTCCTTCCCCAAAATTTGACGCCAAAGTCGGACCGTGGAGACACGCTTAGACAAGTTGCGTTTATTGTCTGCCGCTCCACCACCAACTGAACCACCATCAGCGTTTTGTTGATAGAATTTGGCGACCCCGCCACCCATTTTAATAATGGTCGTCCCCAAGGTGGCCGGCGAGGTTTTACCGCTAGCGCCCACCTCACTGGCGCCATTACCACTACCAGGCTCGTCAAAAGTTTTGTACCCTAAGCGTCCGCCATTAAACGGGCTAATCTGCAAAGTCGTCGTCAAACCACCACCGGCACAAGGATTAGAACCATCTGTTGGAAGTAAAGTGGTAAAAATCACTTGATCTTCAAAAACAATTGGATCAGTTACTAGGCGCTCACCACCAGCGATATTCAGGAGGACCTTCCAACCTGAATAGATCTGCCAATCGATAGGTTTATTCGTATCGTAGTAGTAGAAGCCAATTTTCGATAAATCCTGCTGTAACAAATTGCTAGGCCTGACACTAGTAGACCATACTTTTTTATCCCATATTCCATATAAGGTTTCTATCTTAGTTGATGCAGTATCATTTTCTTCAAAAATTTTACCCGTACCAAACACCACAATATTACCTTCAGTCGGATGCTTAACAATCTGAGGTTGAGTCGTGATTGGACGCGCATCATCGACACTAGATGAAGTTGGAGCAAACAAAGGTGTCGTTAAATTACTCCCTGCTGGCATCAATTGAGAGATGAAAGAGGTACTGCTATCCGTCTTAAAAGTGAACTTCCACATATTACCTTGCAAGTCGCCCGCATAAGCCCCGATAACCGTCGCATCCGTATCAATGATTAATTTGGGTGTAGACAAACCATTGGCTGTGGCATTACCGGACAAAACCGCCTTCTGCTTATAAATCTCCGCTCCAGTCTTAAGATCAAGCACATATAAGGCCGCTTGATTATTGACACTGCCATAACCATTTCCAAAAATAGCTACCCAACGACCATCTTTTAAACGTCCCATCTGCGGTGGACCAAGAACATAACCTAGGTCATTATCAACACTAGCCGCGGTAGAACTTTTTTCCCACATTACATTATTTGCAGAAAAATTCGCAGGATCAGTCACATCTAGGGCATATATCGCCTTCGCTCCAGCACCGGTAGATCCGAGCAATACCGTTTTCCAAAGAGCGGTGGTAGGACCGATCGCCGCATCGGCAATTTTTGGCGTTCCATCTACAAAGAATCGATGGGAATATCCGGGTTTTGCCAAAGCTGGCAAATCGGGAATAATGACACGGGGAATATACGCAAACCGCTCCACTGCGGTCACATCCGCTTTGGCATCAAAAGCATGTAACATCCCATCATTACTGGCAACATAAACAGTTGGGGCTACGTTTGCCCGATTTTTCTTACTGACTAAGTATGTCTTATAACCAGCTTTTTCTGCACTATTCGTTAGAAATTCATATCCCTCGTTACGCCCCTCTCCAACAAACTGCGGATCTGAATTAACAATATCCCCCAAGATATATTTACGCGTTCTAAACGGTTTAGTTTCCTTTGATTTATCACCACGAATAAATTCAAATATATCTGCGCCAGTGACGACTACATCGACGGGATAAGTCCCAGCTGAAGTATTAAACGCAGCCTGCTCAATCGTACTTAAGCTCGAAAAAGCGTCAATCTTCAGGCCAGAATTTGCGGTTGAAGTGGAAGTAAATAATCCACGACTACTAGGTACGGGCGCCCACGACTTGGTGTCCCAATTATTCGGCGTTAGCACTACACCTTGAGAATCAAGTGCCTTCTGCTCAAGCACTCCTGACCAATCTGCAGGAAGAAAACTCGAAGTATAAATTTTAGTATTATCGCCTATCGTATTGCTCGAAGTGGCAACCGCTGTTGCGCTAGAAGTACGCTCTTCGATCTCCCCTAACGCCGCTTTTAACGCTGCACTAAAATCTTTGGCGTTGTTAGCACTAAAATACTTACCACGAGAATTCACGGCAGCATGCCACAAATCATCGATTTTCGCGTCGTCGTTACCATCAGCAAAATCGATTACTGGCCACGCAGCGATATCAGTGAGCGGAGTGTTTCTATTCAAACTACCATTGACCCCCAAACCCACAGTGTACTGAACTAAATGGGGCCAAAAGGCAAAATCCTTGTCGAGACCGACAGCCGAACCATTCGTTGCAGTTTGCACATTCATTTGCGATGAACTAGTCCAATCGGATCGCAAGTTGGTACGCCAGTAATACATTGCAATATCGGCCAAGGTATTTCCTTGAGAGGCCTTAAAGGGCAACACAGGAGCATAGGTATACGTAAAATCGGCACCTTGTTTATCCTTGCCTGTAATTGGAGAACCCGATGTATTGTCGAAATCAACGTTGCGTGGCGAGCCAGCCTCGTAAGACGCGCCATCATTCCAGTAACCGTCGGTCATCATGATATTAAAATTTTGACGACAGGTTGCTTGAGTCGTTACTTCAGCAACCCCATACTTGGTTGCCCACGGTCCGTCCGTGCCCTTATAGTTCATAAAATACTGACCGACCTTGTCCATAGAGCGACGCAAAGGTGTTCCATTGGGAACAAAAGGTGCAGTGTACAACTCGGTAATAAAATCTTTCTTATTCGCCCAAGAAAAATCATCTTTCACACGACTAATGAGAGTTGCATTGGTATTATTAATCACATCAAATCCAACCCGCATTCCCTCGCCCTGTTCAGCGAACGCCTTAGCCGAACTACCTCGCGCGAGTAAGACTCTGGAACGATAATATTGAAACCAGTTCGCAAAATTTTGAATTTCTTGATCGTAAGTACAACTGGTTGCATTGGCACCGCAATCTGTCCGCGTGTTCAAGCCGACCGCGTAAGTGGCTGTCGCCGGTTTTATCTCTATCTTGGTGTAGCACCCCAAGGTATTAACGGTACATCCGGGAGCACCACTATAATTGAAATAAGTTGCGGGATAAAATGTACTTGCAACACCAGCAGAACCTCCAGTGACCAAACCAGTTGCGTCATCTCTTAACCAAGAATTGGAATTGGGAAACATATTGGCGTTCTGAACAGCCGTTAAATTAATTGCTGCGACTAACGCGCCAGCTTTTGGTGCCACAGGATTGTAAAGAGCCGCCGTTTTATTGGCGGGAGCCATTTTCTCACCATAGGGTTTTAATGCGGAAATTTTATTAACATCAATCCAAGGTTCATAAGTTGTATTTGGATTGTAATATACGGGGTTATTAACCGAACTCCTCGCCTTGGCTACAGTAATATTATTCCCGAATCCAAAAACGGAGCGCAAATTTGAATTGTAATTAGATCCACCATACACATTATCAGGTTGTGGAAACATCAAAGTAACCCAACCGCCCCCGATATTAAGTTCCACTGGAAGAATCTCAAACATCATAGACCCAGAATCATCCAGTGTGTATATGATGTTAGGGAAAACCCTAGGTTTTGCCAGCGGAGGTAAATTGGATATCCCCGCTTGAGTCGATAGAGGCAAGAGAATTTGAGCGGCGATTAAGCAAGCTGTCAACGATCGCATAGGAAATTTAAAAGACATAATACACTCCACTTAAATGATTAATAGTTTCCGCAACGTATCACTTCTTGCAAAGTAACCACCGCTGTATTCACATTACCTGCCGCACGTGAGGTAATTACCCAACCATATTTCTCTACCCCCTCCTCCGCACGGAACGTCCACTTCTCAATCATACATTGCGGTTGAGCAGGCAGATTTACGTCGAGATCAAATCCTGATAAAGTAATCGTAGGAGGATTATCCCAATTAGACTTGGTACTCCAACCATTAGGAAACTGCGGAAAAGTGGCGTTGTCGTTATAGAGAGTGGTCGCATCTTTAATCTGACAGATCTTGGTTTGATTCATTCGTAGCTCTATCTTACTTTCACAAAAGCGCAAGGCTTTTTCGGCAGCTTGAAAAGCGACGTTCTGCGCGCGTAAATTGCCTGCGACCTTTTCATCCATCGTGCCTTTTTTAATTGCAGTAACAGCAAGCACCGTCATAATAATGAGGAAAATCATACTTACCGCCAGGACAAACCCGGTTTGTTTTTTATGCGTTCTCATCAGATTGCTCCTGTCGCGCGACTGCGTAGTGTGATAGTGGTTGAAAAAACGTTTCTTAAACGTCGATCGGTGGCTAGCACTTGCGTATTCTGACAATTTGTATAGGTCTGTGCTTGCGTCGCCACGTTGTCATTAGCTGAACGCGCTAATAGACAAATACGTACCAAAACCACTCGATCCCAGCTTGCTGGCGTCGCCTCTATCACTGCAGCACTAACAAATTGACTGGCAACACTGCTTCTCTCATCGGCGCTCAGTCCATATTCAATGGTCATCTGCTCAATATTTTCCGCAATCGCTTGAGGAGGATTGACTAGCGCCGCACCAGCCGCAGTACCACCATTACCTTGACAAAACAATTCGGGCACGCCAGAAGCATTATTGGCTACGAAAAAACGATTTTCTGCTATATATGCTCCCGCTCCACCTACACCTTTAGTTGCATCAAGAATCAAGGCCGCACCCAAACAATCAGCAGGCACACCCGCATTTTTATTGGCATTATCACCATCCACAACATACCGTACTATGACGCTATGTGACACGCCAGCGGTGCAGCCCAAAGCTGCCGTGGGCGATGGTAGGGCACTACCTGTAGTTGTCAATTTTCCTGAGCAACCTCGAATAGCGTTTGCAGTATTACAAGCAGTCTCACTTGAAAAATTAGTACAGATACTAGGTGTAACATTATTTATAAGCATTTGCCCTGGATTTGCGGGATCCGGATCATCCGCCACTTTAATGCTATTCGCATTCGACAAACTACCATAGCCAGCCATACGCACATGAAATGCAAGTAAATTTAAGGCTACTCGTCCTTCTTCATCTAGCCGAGACTTATCATCTCCCGCACGAAAGCTATTCTTATTTGCGACAAAAAGTGCACTGATCGCCAACATCATCACCAAACCTATGGTCAGCGCAATCATAAGCTCTACTATAGATCGGCCAGAACTTTTAATTGGCGCACCATTTCGCATTGCAATAGTCATATTAAGCATCTCGCATTTCCTCTCAAGAACTAGGGTGTGACGCGGTAGGTAAAACAACGCACGCCTACCGGAACCGCAGCAGCGGGAGGGCAAGTGGTGTCTGGCGTCATCAAGGACTGTTCTTTCCACATAACCGTAACATCGAAGGTAGGCACAGTGGTATTAGGGACATTAGCAACGAAACCAGAGCCGCCAGCCAAACGCGCTTGCAAGCTGCGATACCAATCGCCCATGTCATTCACCGCAACATCTGCAGCAGAGCAAGAATTAGTATTTATATTGCACACCTTTCTTGCACTTGGCACATCTGTAGAACCTGCAGCATACGGTTTTGAATTTGCCAGATAACTAGCTAGTCCTGTCACATTCGCTCTCATACGCTCGCTCAAATCATAAGCAGCATCAGAAGCTTCAGAGCGTTGTCCTGAGGATTTAAGATACTTGTTAGCATTAATCTGCAAACCAGCTAATCCAAGCAGACCGACCGCCATCACAAGTATAGAAATCATAATTTCGATCAAACTCACACCGGATTGGAAGGTCTTTTTCATGGTATTTTTATGAGTTAAATTAAGCATGATATCAATTAGCAATCCGTAAGTTTACCTATGTGCGCACGTCCACCTAGGGAGACGCAAACAGCTTTTGAGCTAGAAACAGCATTAGATGGCGCATTGATGGAAAATTTAATCGCGCGGGTTGCCTGACCGGTGGCACTAAAAGAAATTGAATTAACCGGACCTGCGTTAGTATCAGTGGAGACAATGGAACCATTGGCTGCATTAGCTATCACCTGACCTTGCACCTTAATCAACACTTCTGTATTGGCCCTTGCACCATCATTATTCGTATCGACAAAAACCAACCAACCTGTACCCCAACCTGTGGCAGTAGCACCATCACAGACAGGAATCGCCGGCGGAGGGGCATCAGCGTTTGACGAATTACACAGAGTAACTACTTGACCACGATTTCGCGCTTCGGTACGTGCTAACACCAGCGCACTGTACAGGTTACTGGCCATACTCTCGACACGGTTATCGATCACCATACCACGATAAGAAGGGATGGCAATACTCGAAATGATGCCCACAATCGCGATAACGACCATGAGTTCAACTAGGGTTACACCTAATTGATATAAAGATGATTTGAAATGATTTTGCATGCGACTCCCCTCTAACTATCGAGTAGCCTACCTCAGTCAAAGGGGAATGCAAGTAAATCCAGATAAACGGCAATTGCCGTACGACAATCGGAAATTAATGCGGTAGAAGCTCTATTTCAGTAGCCAATAATGTATTGGCTGGCAATACGTCCATATGCTTTAATTTTTCATAAATCGGCGTAAAGTCAGGTGCAGTGCCGTCGAATAATTGTTGATAACTATCGATCACGAAATAGCTCTCTTGATAAGAGTCAATCTTATACAAAGTGCGTAAGCAGCGTTCGATGTCGAGACGGATATGTCGCGAAGCGGTTCCAGGTTTGAGACAATATTCCACCTCTCCTCCAGAGGAAAGTATCCCTGCCCCATAAATACGCAAACCCTGAGGCGTATTAATTAGACCAAATTCCACGGTGTACCAATACAGGCGCGCCAACTCATCCAAACCACCCAAACGCATGGCTTTTAGTCCACCTTGACCATAGCGTTGCATATAGTCGGCAAACACAGGATTAAACAACAATGGCACATGACCGAAGAAATCATGAAAAATATCGGGTTCAACGATGTAATCAAACTCTTCGGGTGTACGCAACCAAACCGTAACAGGAAAACGACGATTCGCGAGATGATCAAAAAAACTGTGCTCGGGAATCAAACCCGGCACCGCTACGATAACCCAACCCGTTGCGGCAAACAATGCTTCGGAGGTCGTTGCCAAGATTGGAATACCACCACTCGCATCCATCTTATTTAAGGCTTCCACAAATTCATCGCAGGCGCGACCTGGCAACAGCGCCGCTTGTCGTGCGTAGAGTTTACGCCACAGTTCGTGCTCTTCCTCAGTGTAAGCTGCCCAATTTTGCGTGACCACGTACTGAGCGTCAGCTTGAGTATAATCACCGCGCAGCGCAGCGCCATCGGATTTGGTGGCGACCGAAGCTAAAAATTCAGCGTTGGTAGGAGCAACACTTGTTTCCATATTTCCCCCTAAAAAAAGCTGGCCTTAAAGCCAGCTTTCACTACTATATACAGATAATGAAAATGAAACCTAAACTGTTTCGTCCTTCAACACACCACGACGAATTTGATCTAACTCTATAGACTCAAACAAGGCTTGGAAATTACCAGCACCAAAGCCTTCGTCGCCCTTACGTTGTATCACTTCAAAAAAGATAGGTCCAATGACAGTCGTTGTGAAAATTTGCAAGAGCAATTCTCGGGTAGTTTCAGTACATTTACCATCCATCAAAATGCGCAACTTACGCAAATCATCGACGTTTTCACCATGACCTGGTAAGCGCCTATCGACTAAATCATAGTAGGTCTCAATGGTATCTTGAAACACCACGCCGGTCGCTTTCATATCGGCGACCGTCGAATAAATGTTGTCCGTGCCCATGGCAATGTGTTGCACGCCTTCGCCATGATACTGGTCCAAGTATTCAGCGATTTGAGATACATCATCAGAAGACTCATTAATAGGAATACGAATCTTGCCGCAAGGCGAAGTCATGGCTTTGGATTTTAAGCCAGTCAATTTACCTGAGATATCAAAATAACGAATTTCGCGGAAATTGAAAAAATTCTCGTAGAATTCAGACCATTCCGTCATGCGGCCACGATACACATTATGTGTTAAGTGATCAATATACGTTAAGCCATTACCTTTGTGCTGAGGATTAGCACCAGGAATAGCGACAAAATCGGCATCATAAATACTGATGTTACCAATTGCACCCGATTGTGCGTCATCTTTACCTTGCCATCTATCGACGAAATAAATTAAAGAATCGCCTATGCCTTTAATGGCAGGAATATTTAATTCCATAGGAGCAGTTTGATTATCAAAGCCCCACGCACCCAATTCTAACGCGCGCTTGTAAGCGAAGTTGGCATCTTTCACGCGAATCGCAAAAGCGCAGACTGAAGGACCGTGTTTTTTAGCAAAACGCTGAGCAAAGGAATTTGGCTCAGCGTTAATAATGAAGTTAACATCGCCTTGACGATACAAGGTGACATTCTTAGTGCGATGTTTTGCAATTGCCGCAAAACCCATCTCTAAAAATAATTTTTCAAGTTCTTTTGGTTCTGGCGCAGCGTATTCGATAAATTCGAAACCATCCGTGCCCATCGGGTTTTCCCAAGTTTGCAATTCCATTTTCTTCGTCTCCATTGAGTAAGCTTAATCCACCAGTATAGCGACAATTTAACGCCATATAATTCCAAAATACTGCACGAAAGTCAAAATATGAGCAATAATATTGCCCACAAATAGAAAACAAAAGCATAAAATGCCAAAAATAGAATTAGATAAAATCGACCGCAAGATTCTCGTCATTTTGCAGCAAGACGGACGTCTCAGCAATCAAGAAGTAGCGGAAAGAGTCAACCTCTCTCCATCGCCGTGTTTGCGCCGCATTAAGAGACTAGAAGATGCGGGCGTAATTCGCAAGTATGTGGCGCTAATTGAAGCCGAAAAAATCGGCCTAGGTTTGCTAGCCTACATCAATGTGCGCTTAGAAAAACATACCGAACTACCGGGCAAAGCTAACGCCCGATCGCCGCGCATCGATTTTGCGGCGTCGGTTGAACGTTGGCCGGAAGTGGTAGCCTGTTATGCAATGACCGGAGAAATGGATTATTTACTCAGAGTGCGGGTGGAAGACATGAACCACTTTTCCCGCTTTATGATGGATACCTTGTTAAAACATGCCGCAGTATTGGATGTCAAATCTAGCTTTGCTTTACAGCAGATTAAAGATACCACGGCATTGCCAGTAGGCTAGCTTTTGTAGGGTACGCTGTGCGCCCCTACTCTAGCAAATCAGTGCCAACTTAGTTCTTAGGCTCACGCTTAAGTAACTCTTCTATCGTAATGCCGACCTCTGCTTCGCCACCAAAAGCGGTACCCGTTTTCTTCACTTTGTAATTCACCATAGTGTGGGCGTAATCCATCATGGATAAGGGAATGTATTTCACTTTCTTCGCGGTATTTTCGGCTGTGCTTAAGTAGAAACTAACGAACTCTCTTACTTCAGGGCGTTCATCGGCTTTAACATTGATATAAATAAAAAGCGGTCTAAATAGCGGTTTGTAACTGGCGTCCATGACCGTTTTAATCGAAGGAAGTACCGCAGTTTTACCATCTTTTTGTATGATACCTAAGGCCTTTAATTTCTTACTATTCTCTTGATAAAAAGCGTAACCCAAATAACCCATAGCGTTGACATCCCGCGACACACCTTGCACGGTAACATTACTATCGACTGTGGCAGTGTAATCGGTTCTGCTCAATTTTGCCTTCCCAACAATCGCTTCTGTAAAATAGTCGAAGGTTCCTGAATCGGCACCTGGACCAAATAATTTCATCGGTGTTTTTGGCCATGCAGGGTTAACTTGATCCCAGGTTTTAACACTGCCTTGCGCTGCTGGTTCCCAAATCTTTTTTAACTCCTCCAAAGTAATTTTACTGAGGAATTTATTCTTCGGACTCACCACTACGGTCAACGCGTCAAGTGCAACGGGAAGCTCCAAATAGCGTATCCCATTTTTCGCACACTCTGCCATCTCGCTTTTGAGAATAGGACGGGAGGCACCGGAAATATCGGTTTCTCCCTTACAGAACTTTTTAAAACCACCGCCGGTTCCGGCAAAACCTAGCGTGACTTTGACATTACTGTTTTTATCGCGAAAACTCTCAGCAACCACCTCGGTCATCAAGAATACGGTGCTAGAACCATCCACTTTAATAACCGATTGCGCACCAGAGTGGGGACTTACCATGACAGCCGAAGCGGCCACCAATAACATAGAAAAACAAGGAGCAAATTGAGGCTTCATAGGTGATTTCATCATATAACTAAGTTTCAGAGGGAGACTAGCGCTGTGCGAGAATACTAGGATCGGGCGCTAGTCCAAAACCCAAGCGTACAATTTCCACCATCATTTCGGCAATGCGGTCACTAGTGGTAGAAATATTGCGTAAATCTTCTGCTTTAAAGCTTGGGGAATTCAAGGCCTTTTCGTAAAACAGCCATTGCTGCTGCGCTAAAATAAGTCTTTCTTTCAGTGCTTTTTCACGTCCAGTTTCCGCAGCAAGTAGCGCCATGCCATTCACAAATTCGACCCTAGACTGATTCAAGTCGACCTGCAAACCCTGCTTGGCAGCCATGGCTTTATCCATAGAACGCAGCAACACAATCTTTGCCATACGTTGCGCCAATGACGCCTGACGTAAGGCCAAACCAGTAATGCGTGAGGCCGTATCATTGGTTTCTGATTCAATCGCAAACGACAAAAAATTCATCTTAACCAAGAGATCTTCGTTGACGTCGTACATGGCCGCTGCGCTCTTAGCATCCAAGTGAGACAGGGCATCAACTTGATCATCTAAGGCCAGTTTAACGCGACCAAACGCGCGCTCAGTTCTTTCCGCCTTGCCCATAGTTCGTGCGAGATCTTTGCGATATTTTGCTACTGCATCAATCGATCGATTCCGCTCTATCTTCGTTTGTGTGCCCAAGATACCCAGAGCCATTTGCAAGCTCAACTTATAGCTGCGCTCCGACTCCAAACGAAACATACCGGCGGTTAATAGGGGAGGAGTCACGGCAGTAACGCTAGGCATCTGTACTGGCCGGTAATCGGCACTGGCTGCTGAACCGCATAAGAATAGCGAAGCCAGCGTAAGTTTGAGCGTTTTTTGTAACATAATATTTATCCTCCGTTTGTGAATCATCGAAAATACTTTGGGCACTTTTTGAAGTGCTTTCTTGTTCTCCGAAGTATACGAAAGAGATGTGACGGGATGATTACAAAGGCGGTATACGCCTAGGAAATAAGGCGCCGAATTGCATCGATACGTGCAACCCGTACCGCTTCAGAAATCTTCTGCGCTTGTCCAAGAAACG
>JAIELM010000171.1 GCA_019752975.1 Undibacterium sp.
GCTTACCGTCATAAAGCAAACTCAAGACCCGCTGACCAAAAGCCAGACCAACTAGTTGCAGATGCTCAGCGTCCACTTCCAGCGCAGCGTCAAGTTCATCAATCCGACCGGCCCGCTCCACCTTCAGATGTTGTTGCACACTAATCGTCGCGCCCAAAGCATGTGGCGGTAGTTGCAGACCTAAACGCTTCGGTGGCGTGCTTATGGGTGTGCTTATGGGTGCGCTAATTGGCGGACTTTTTGGCGCAGGTGTGCCACACGCGGCGAGTATACTGGTTACACAAAATAGCTGCAGCCATAGTATTGGCCTCAGGGATCGCTTTACCGTCATATTTTTTACGAGGAGCTGAATAATTGACTCATTTCTCTTATTTTTCTCATTTTTCTTATTTTGCATTGCTGGTCTCCTGTGAAAAATAGGGCGTAATTAACCATACCAAAGCTGTTCCTAATAACATGGTTAAACCAAACGCTTGTAAGGCAGGAGTATGACTTAAGCCGAGCAAACCAAAAGACAAAATGGTGCTGATTGCCGACAAACCTGTGGCTAGCCATCCTGTGCTTTGCTCACTATTTTTCTTATTCGCTTGATGGCTGAGTTCTTGCATAAAAATGCCGTAATCTACCCCCACGCCAAGCAGCAACATCAAGGCCAGTACATGAAACAATTGTAGTGGCTGACCCGTCAAGCTGAGTAAGGCTACGGTCAAGCTACTCGCGACCACCGTCGGCATCAAGACCCGCCACGTGTGTCTGCCATAACGAGGAAACATCAGTAAAAAAACCAGTGCATAAGCGCCGCACAACACCCAACTCATCGTGACCCGATAGCGTCCGAGCACCTGAGAGATTTCTCCTATCTTGTCTACCCATTGCACACTAGGCACTTCATTGGCGGTGCTGATTAAGCGAGTTAAACCTGATTTTTGTAAGCCTTTGATTGCCACGATGCTGGCAAACTGATGATGTTGTAAATCACTGGATTGACCTATCCAAAGATGACGCCAAGCTTGACTGGCCGGAGCGTTAAAAAAATTGTCTAGGGTGAGGGGCGTATTCGCTTGCTGCAGATGTTTGACGGTCGCTTGAACCCAAGCACTATCCTCGTTAATTTTCTCTCTTACTAAATTCAAAGGGCCGTCCTCATGCAACAGTTTTTCCGTAATGATTTGCCTGTGCTCAGACTGTTTTTTTTGTGAGGGTACCCAATTGGAAATTGCTTGGTAACCGCCGATCGCCTTGTGCGTAACGAGGAGATCGAGCTTTTGCTTGAGCGCTTCTTCTCTTTGCAGCACCAATTCAGCTGTATCACCACGAACCAGATAATATTGTACTGGTGTCGGCGCATCGAGCAAGCGACTGAGTTGAATTTGTTCGCTGACTAAATCTTTGGGTGGGGTTTGTAGTAAACGGATATCGTCATTGGCAGTGAGTCGATAAAATCCTGCACCTATCACGATACAAAAACCGATTAAAACGAAGTAGCTAGAGCGACTATTTTTTATTCTAGGCCAGACGGCGAGTAGCTCAGAATAGCGGCGTGCCCATGCACCTTGTTGCAAGCTGCCACCGCTAACTAAAATCGGAAAACAGCAAATCACCGTCAACCAAGCAAACAATAAGCCCACCCCAGAAAATACCGCCATGTGACGCAGACCAGGGAAGGGCGTGAGGGCTAAACCAAGGTAGCCTATCACCGTCGTGACCAAGGTGAGCAGCAAACCGGGCATCAGTTTTTTTAATAGTGCGTTTGAGTTCAGCGTGGCATCATGTGCAGCGCGATGACATAAAAAATAGATGCCGTAATCCTGCGCCACGCCGATCAGGCTAGCACCAAATACCAAGGTCATTAAATGAATGCGGTCAAATAGCAAATAGCACACCGATAGCGCACCCAAAAAGCCCACGGTGATGGAGAGTAAAATTAAAGCGATAGGTTTAAGCGAGCGAAAACTTGCCCACATCAAGAGCACAATACCTAGCAAGGAACCTAGTCCTATGGTCGAGACTTCCTGATTCGCTTGTTGCCCCGCTCTGGCGGCATGTAGGATGACACCGCTTCTTAGAATCTTTAGTTCGGAATGTTTGGACTCCACAGCTTGGGCTGCTTGCATAGCCGCTTCATCTAGTAAGGGCAAAATCGCCTCTTGTACAGAGAGTGAAAAAGCTGGCGGGACAATGTTGATCGCCAATAAGACATATTGTTGCTGTTCATCCGCAACAAATAAATAGCCGTCACGTGGTCGTACCGGCGTCTCCTGCGCACGCTCTTGCACCCAACCAGAAAAGAGATCAAATGGGTCGTCTTGAAAGCTTCCCAGTTTAGGGCCGGAGAAAGCGCTATATAGTTTGGCTAGAGCGGTATCGCTCCAAAATTGCGGCGTTTCGGCTTGTAATTGTTTTTCTTGGCGCGCGCTGAGTAGACTCAGTCTATGTTGTTCAAACGGGGCTAACCAGTCACTTTGAGTTTGCTCAGTCAAGCGAGTGATGGCGAATAAATCTTGGTGTGGTGCGAGCACCGTCGCATAAGCGTCGGCCGCATGTTTGGCTTGATCCCAGTCTTTAGCACCGATTAAAACAATCAAGCGTTGTTGTGCCGCATCGACCATGTGGGTGAAAGATTGCTGCAAAATTGGATCACGTTCTTGCACCGGTAATAGCGCCAAAATATCGGTGTCAGGCGTCATCTTTTTACCCAGCCACAACGAGCCGTTGTGCGCGACTAAAACGCACACAAGAACTAGCCATGCGGTGAACCAGCGCGCACTTCCTAGCTTACTTCCAAGGGCAGATAAAAAATGTAGTCTCTTCAAAATAGTGCTGCCTCTTCAGCCGTGAGCGCAGACTCACCGGTTTTTATTTCAGAGAAAATGATGCTGGTACTATCACCACTGGCTTCGAGAATATGGATATTTTTAACGTAAGCGTTGCCTTCTAAACTGATTTGGCCTATCGCCTTAGCGAGTGCTGCTTGACGGGCTTTGAGACCGACTTTCCAATTCTGATTGTCGAGCTTATTGTCTAGCTTATTGTCTAGCTTAGAGTCGAATTTCGCATCGACCTCAAACAGCGTGTCGAGTTGTGTCAAATCACCGGATAATAAGGAAAATAAAACGCTGTTAATCATCCGCACAGTAGGTTCCTGTTTGGCGTCTAAGCGCATCGCAACTCGGTCACCTTGCAGGTGTACGATCTCATCGCGACTAAGGCGTAAAGTATTTGGAAACGGCTGTAGCGTGCGCCACAATATTCCCTTATCGGCAAGCACACAAAATCGACCAGAGGATGCCAGTGGTTTTTTCATGCCAGTGAGGATTTTACTTTGATCGAAACGCCCGCACAAGATTTTTGGTTTGGCTAGACGAGTTTGTATTGCGCTGATGGTTTGATTAATGGATTCGGAGGTCGTTTTATTTTCCAATGCGACACTGGATAAAGGCGCCAAGACTAATAGGGTACTGAGTAGAGCTCGTAAAATCAACATGGTGTCACTCCTAATTTTTCGAACAAAATACTGGGCGAGGCAAAGCACATTTCGTTACTGGAAAGGTCCACTGCCACTTGTGTGGTGCTGGCACGGGTAAGGCGTTTTCCTGTGACACTATCACGGATTAAATAGTGGATGACTAAGCGATTTTCCCATTCCACGATTTCGGCACGTAAGCAAATGCGTTGTCCAAAACTTGCCGAAGCGATATAGCGCAGCTGTAAATCAATCACCGGCCAAGCATAGCCCGAGGCTTTCATTTGCTGGTAGTTGTAATCGATCTTGTCTAGTAAGGCGCAACGAGCGATCTCTAGATACTTCACATAATTGCCGTGCCAGACGATTTCCATAGGATCGAGATCGAAGAACTGCACTTGCAGTTCAACTTCCACCCACCACGGACTTGTTGGTTTGCTCTTACGCATACAGTACCCAAGCTTGATCGCCAATGTGTGTCAGCAATTGGCGTAGCTCAGGTTCCAAACGACGGTCTTCTTGGATAGGCGCGATGGTGTTAGCTAGCGCATCCATCATGTTCATGAGCGGTTTGGACAGCGATGCCTCTGGATTGACTCGACAGCGCAACCATACCCCTTGTCTTACCGTGATTAATAAGGCGGCGGCGACTTGTTCAGTCAATTCCAAAACCCGCAGGCAATCTCTAGCGGCGATGGTTCCCATGCTGACTTTATCTTGATTATGACATTCCGTTGAACGTGAAAAAACCGAAGCCGGCATGGTGAGTTTTAAGGCCTCAGCGGTCCAAGCGGATGCGCTAATTTGCAGCGCCTTTAAGCCGTGATTAATCGCCGCACGTGGACCTTCTATGCCAGATAAATTGGCGGGTAGTCCGTGGTTGTAACGGCTATCGACTAATAGCGCCATTTGTCGATCCATCAAGTCCGCCAAATTGGCTACCGCATTTTTCATTCCATCCATCGCAAAGGCGATATGCCCACCGTAAAAGTGACCACCGTGCAGAACATGTTCATTGTCAGCGTCGATAATCGGATTATCGTTGGCACTATTGAGTTCGTTTTCGATCGACTGGCGGAAGAAGGGGAGCGCGTCAGCCAACACGCCAATGACATGCGGTGCGCAGCGTATCGAATAGCGGTCCTGTAGGCGTTTGCCATTGCGCTCTGGTTGTCCTACGCTGAGATCTTGCCTTATCCATGCGGCTACGCCTTGCATGCCAGCGTGCGGCTTAACCGAAAAAAGTATCTCATCAAAATGGTGTGCATTGCCATCTAAAGCAAACGATGCCAGCGCAGTGATGCGCGTGCTCAGCTGGGTTAGATAAGCAGCTCTGTCATAGGCTAAACAGGCCAAGGCGGTCATCACCGCTGTGCCATTCATGATGGCTAAGCCTTCTTTGGGACGTAGGCGCAAAGGGGTAATGCCAGCCTCGCTTAATGCCTGCGCTGCTGACACCTGTTCGCCATTACGCCATACTTCGCGTTCGCCACAGAGCACAGCGGCTAAATAGGACAAAGGGGTTAAATCACCACTAGCACCAACTGAGCCTTCACTAGGAATTAGTGGTAAAAGTCCGGCATCTAATAGCTTGGTGATTTGCTCTAATAACTCCACGCTGACACCAGAAAAACCCTTAGATAGCGAAGCCAAACGGGTTGCCATCACAGCTCGAGTTTGCGCCGGACTGAGATATTCACCTAAGCCACAGCCATGATAAGTGTATAAATGATGCGGCAATTCTTCGACCAATTCGGGTGGAATGTTGACAGTACACGAGTCTCCATAACCGGTAGTGACACCATAAATTGTGCCGTCTTCTTTCAGCAAGCGATCTAAGAAATCGGCGCCACGCGCAATCGCGGCGCGAAAACTGGGATCGTTGGACAAGCGAACCTTGGCATTGCCGTTGGCGATGGCAACGATGTCTTCTATACTGAGACGATGGCGGTCAAATTCGATCACTGAGCGTGTGGTTGTGATAGTGGATGGGGAGTCAAAGTGTTGCATGAGGCTGTTCCAATTGGGGTAAGTGCCAAAAATCATAAAAATTGAACCATTGTAGCGGCGCTAGGGCGCAATAGTGTTCTAGTCGCGCGGCAAAGCGACTCGCGAGTTCGCTGATGACGACGTCTCTGCCTTTGCGCGGCAAGCGTAGTGTTTCACACAGCAGCTCGAAATGCACTTGCGGTACGCGCTGTATTGGCAAAGAAAACATCAGGTAAATAGGGCATTGTAAAACACTAGCAAGTACATAGGGGCCGATAGGTAAGGCGGCTGTATGACCTAAAAAATTCACCTTGGTAACGCGCGGATGCGGGGCAACCGGTATGCGATCACCCGCAATGACCACAAAGCCACCGGCTGCGATTCTTTCCTCTAAAAGCATGGCTGTGCCTGCTGATATCTCGCTCACTTGCAATAGATCAAGGCCACTATGCGGGGATAACTGCTCCATCATGCGATTAAAAGCTTGGGCGTGTTTGGTGTGGACTAAGACGGTTAGTTTGATTTCAGGATAATCCCGTGCTAATACTCTGGATAATTCTACGTTGCCCAAGTGAGTGCAGATAATGAGCGCGCCACGCCCGCTCAGCAGGCATTGATGGATTTGTTCTTGTCCATAATATTCCACAGGCTGGGTATTGTATAAGCCACCCCATAGCAGCATTTTATCTAAAATAGTTTCGGCAAAGCTGGCAAAATGACGTAGCACACCTAGGAAGTTGCTAGCAATTTTGCTTCCACTATACGCGCTGAGTCGTTGTAAATAATGGGTAGATGCACTTCTTGCTCGGCTTTGTGTGAGCACATACCAAAATAAAACTGGATACAGTATGAGGCGAAAAGGCCAGCGTCCGCAGACACGATAAATCCAAAACAGCAAACGCATGCCCGCGACAAAACTGACTTCATTCAAGCTCGCCCAATGTCTTTTTTTCTGATCCATGGCTAAGTCTCGCGCCGTTTTTTAAGATGACGCGCTAACAAACTAGGAATACGCACTAGCATGCCAAAAAATAATTTGGTATGCATCATGGTGATGAGCGCATTGTCGCGCCACATTCTAAAATGCGAAACGCCATCTAGAGGATAAGCCACCCGCGTTGCATGATTAACGACTTCCACACCATCCCAATAGAGACGCACCAAGATGTCGGTATCGAAATTCATACGGCGACCGATTTGTTGCTTAGCCATTAGCCGTATTACTGGGGCGACAGGATAAACTCTAAAGCCGCACATTGAGTCTTTGATCGACAACGAAAGCGTGTTAATCCATACCCAGATATGGGTTAAATAGCGAGCGTACAAACGGAGTTTTGGTACCGACTCATCATACACAGGATAGCCTGCGATGACTGCTTCGGGATGGATTTGCGCTTGCTGTAAAAATTGACGGATGTCCGCAACGCAATGCTGGCCATCGGCATCGACTTGCAGTAGATGGGTATAACCGGCTAGCTCGGCATATTTGAAGCCGGTCAGCACCGCTGCACCCTTGCCTTGATTTTCCGTATGGCGAATCAGCGTGACTTGCGTTGGTGTCTGCTGCTGCAAAGCGTCTAAGACAGCCGCGCATTGTGGATCGCTACCGTCATCGACCAAGATGCAAGGGACGGCATGTGGTAACACCGCATCGACCACTTTCGCAATGGCATGTTGGTGGTTGTAAACAGGGATCAGAATGCAGGGTGCAAAATGAGACACGACTTAACTCACTTTAATAAAGCGTAATAAGGAATGGCAATAACCGATATCGTCGCGTACGGTTTGTAATTTTAAGCCTACCGATTCTGCAATGCGAATATAGTCTGTGCTTTCATATATTTTACTGTTGCCGCTTGCCATGGCGGTGAAATACGGCGACGTATTGATCAAGCAATAGGCCGCGATATCATATTTTTGCCTATCCCAAAAAGTGTCCATAATAATTAATTGACCTTGTGCTGACAATGCATGAGCAGCGCGCTGGAGGATACTGGTAATCGCCGATTCAGAAAAACAGCTTAAGAATTGGCTCATCCAAATCACATCCATTCCGGACGGCAGTGCGGCTGCTTGATCGAGTAAGTCAGTAGGGTGCAGATGCGCCCGTTCACGAAAATTGACAGCGACTCCTGCGGTCTTGAGATTTTCCCACGCTACTTCCAATTGCCGCGGTAAATCGACTAAGTGTAGTTCTACTGTGTTGTTGTAAGCTAAGGCGGCACAACTAAATTTTCCAGTGTTGGCACCGATGTCCATGATACGTTTTGGCGCAGTGGCAAAGACGTCAGGCAAGATATCTGGGAAAGAGGTGTCTGAATAAAAATGATCAAAGCTAAACCAACTGGTTTTGGCCGGTTCCGGTAGTCTGGACAGACCTTCATAAATGCTAGACCAATTTCCTAAAGCGGCTAAGCCCAAAGGTTTTTCTGCATCAAGTGATTGCTCAAGTTGGAACAGCCCTTGGTAGCAAACATCTTGGGTGAAGTCGATATTAATCTGGGTGATGGGATCGGTGAGTACGCAGTAACCCGCTTTATCCAACACGTAACGTCCAGCGCTGAGATAAACCACGCCGGCAGATAAACAGGTCTCTAAAGTAAGTTTTAATGCGTAGCTAGTCCAGTGTTCAGTGGCGGCCATTTGCTCTACCGATAATCCTTCACTCCCTGCGTCGGCTAAGGCTTGCAACATCCCTTTTTTCCATGCATAACGAACACATTGGAAAACCACGGGCCCGAAGGCGATTTTTTGTGCTTCAAATCGTGCAGCAAAGGCAGTTTGACGTTCGGGTGAGAATTTTTTATCTAACATGAGCTTAATATCCAAAAAGGATGCGACCGCTGGAGTGCTGAACGACCGGAGTGTCAGCTACTTTAGTTGCTGCATTAGTTGCTGCGTTTGATGAATAAGAAAAGTGTAAAGTATTCTTATTCAGATCGTACTGTAATTCGAGTTTTACAACGTATTCTGCTTGAATGATTTGCTGAAACTTGAGCACTTGTAAGGCTTTAAAAATCGGCGCTATTGAAAAATATTGACGCCCAAAAGATATCGCCCAATCGACCTGAACCACGCCTGGCAAAATTGGTGTGACCGGGAAATGTCCATCAAAATACAGTAGGTCGGCGGGGGCGACTAATTCCAAGAGCATGCGTGACTCACTTCGTTCTAGAATTTGTACACGAGGTAAGATGGGGCGTGACATGGTCTGAGTTTCAGGCGACGGGACTAATAAGGAGTGCAGTGCCGCCAGACTGATTTTTCCTTGCGCATTGAGCGGCATTTGCGTCAGGTATTGCCAACGACGTGGTAGCGCGACTGCCTCCACTACGGACAATAGAAGTTGACGTAAGGCTAGGTTGATCGCTTTCTTACCCTCGGCTTTGATGAGCGCATTGCCGCTCTCGGTTGGCACAATGAAGGCGACTATTTTTTGCCGCTGCCCGGCGATTTCTGGTTCCAACAAGAGTCGAGCCTCTGACACTAAATCCGATTGCAACAGTGCGGCTTCCATGGCATCGAGTGAAATGCGTTTTTCTTCAATTTTAACCAAACGGTCTTGTCGTCCAAGTAGGCGAAACCTTGGTTTGCCGCCCTCATTGTCACCCTCATTGTCAACCTCAATGCCACCCTCAATGTCAACCTCAATGTCACTGACTTGATCGCCTAAGCGCAACCAATTTTGATCGGGTAGATGTGGCGAACAGACTTCGATTAAATGATCTTCAGTGCTGGTGCGCCATTGTACGCCTGGCATGACTGTCCAGTAGTCCTCCTGGTTCTCTAGCCGACGTTGACGGTAGGCGATACCTCCGGTCTCTGAACTGCCATACACTTCTATCGGTGTACTGCCCCAGAGTTGCTGTACATGTCTAGCGTGGTCTAGGTGTAATGGTCCACCGGAAGAAAATACCGCACGCAATTGGCTAACTACACCCGACCAATCTAAGTGATCGGGTAAGCGTTTGAGGTGCGCTGGGCTGGCGATTAGCACGCAAGGGACTTGTGCCAATTGCTGTGCACATTGTTCTGGATATTGCAGCGTGTCGGCATGAATCACGCGCCCCACACTCAAGGGCCAAAGTAGCTTAAACAGCAGGCCATAAATATGGTGGTGCGAGACCGTCGCAAATACCTCAGCCTGCCCGAGTTGCGCGCCAAAAAGCGCTTCTAACGTGGCAATCTCACTACTCAGTTGTGACCATTTTTTTGTGATGGCTTGTGCTTGTCCGGTGCTGCCAGAAGTGTGAACTACGAGCGCGGGGAAATCAGCCTGCATGGCCGTAAATTCAAATGCGGTAGGCAAAGTGGGCGATTGCGCCAAAGTGCTCGCATGAGTTTGATAGGGGGCTGGAAAATCACCGACAAACACGTCTACCGAAGCACTGAGTTGGCGGCAGTTGGATGCTAAGGTGTCAGCGTTCAGGTACACGGTTTTTTGGGCTAACCACGCGCCCAACAAAGCTGCCGCGAATTCTACGCTGTCTTCCATATACAGCGCCAAATTGGGCTTAGCCAGTGTGGCGAAATGACTGCGCCAAGCCATGGCCTGACGCAGCAATTGCGCTTGGGTAATCGTCAGCGCGTGGGGATATGTACCGCGTTTAGCCACCACCGTACTTGGCTCACGTTGACTCAATATTGACAGCAAGCAAAAGGAAGAATTCAACATAATTGGGTTAATTGACTTGAGCTTGATGACGTCGTTTAAAGCGCAAGCGACACAAATATTCAATCGCAAATAAACTTCCCATCAACCCATAGGAAATGACGCCGGTGTACAAAGACCATAGTGCTTGTGAAGCCCAGATCGCAGTAGCGCCAGCGATAGCGCCATTGAGGATAAAAAAGCCGCACCACACTTGGGTCACACGGCGGGTGTATAGAATTGCCTCTGGCGGTAAATTGGGTTCGGTTAAACGGGCAAAGCGCTCTACCATGCTCGGCGGTACCCGCAAGCTATAGGCAAAGGTGATGAGAAATACCAAGTTGACTAAGACCGGATACAGTTTAAGCGGTAGCAGCGCGTTATACCAAATCGCCACCGCCACCAATACTAAGGCGCAGGCAGCAGACCACCGAGCCAGTTGACTGATTGCTAGTTTAGGCAAGCGGGTACTAGCCACTAGCAAAAGTAGCACAGCGAGCCAGCGGGGTTCTATTCGCCCTTGTCCCAGCCATATTGCTAGAGGGTAGAGTAAGGTGAGGACGACCGTCAGCGCTGTTAAGGCGAGGTTGAGGTGGCGCTTGATGCTGGCGTCTCCGATTGAGGTGATGTGGGATTTTTCGCCAAATTTGACAGTGCGTCAATCACGTCGGAGATCGTCCTAATTTGCTTAAATACCTCAGGTTGCATCCGCAAGCCTGTCAATTGGGTCAGTTTGACCGCAAGATCAACGGCGTCAATACTATCGATATCCAAGTCGGTGTAGAGATGCGATTCTGGCTTGAGGGCGGACTTATCCAGTTCAAACATCTCTGCCAATAAGTCTATTACCCAGACGTACAGCTCTTCTTTACTTAATTCGCTAATTACTACCATTACTTACTCCTTACTTCTTTCTGTTATTTTCAACTAATGCGGCCAATGCTTTCACCGAGGCAAAATGTTGCTTGGTCTCGGCTGCCTCTGCCGACAAGGAGATACCATAGCGCTTTTGCAGTGCCACGCCAAGTTCTAAAGCGTCAATGGAGTCAAGCCCTAGGCCTTCTACGAATAAAGGGGCGTCGCTATCAATGTCTTCTGGTGTGATATCTTCTAATTGCAAGACTTCTATGATGAGCTCTTTCACTTCTTGTTCAAGCATGACGATTTCTTTCTTCAATAAAATAATGCTGTAAGTGCTCGGTTAACTGTCTTGCTGCAACGCTAGGTGAATTGTCTTGGGCAAGAAAGCTTTGGATTGCGATGTCTTCTTTTACTTCAATAATAAATTCCACTTGGCATGCCGGGATATTCCACCATGCCTCGCCTTTTCCTAAGGTGGAGGGAGTGCAAGAAATAATCACTGGAGTGACCGCTTTCATGCCTCGCACCGCAATATTGGCGGCACCACGTCTTAAGTTGATGTTTCCACTGGCCGGCGTGCGTGTGCCTTCGGGAAAAACAATTAAATTATTTCCTCCATTGAGCGAATTAATGCAAGCTTCTACTAATTCCGGCCCTTGTTCATTGCTAATATAGCCAGCCGCTCGCACCGGTCCACGCGTGAAAAGGTTATTCCATAAATGGCTCTTAACGATGCAATCGGCGTGTTTAACAAAAGCCATTAAAAAAACCGTATCGATTAATGAAGGATGGTTGGCCAAAATTAACAGTCCTACACGTTCCAGTCTTTCTTGCCCGCGGATTTGGTAGCGCAGAACGCCAAGGCTCTTCATTAACCACACAAAAAAGCGAAAGGCGTAGCGTATCACCCAACG
>JAIELM010000129.1 GCA_019752975.1 Undibacterium sp.
GTGCCGCAAATGGCGACTTCTAGCCAAGTGATGGCTGGTATACAGCGCAAACAAGGGGTGATTTATTCTGCTTTGACACCCAATATGCAGGGCTTTGAAGCTGCTTTGGTGGCTTGTGCTGATGAAGTAGTCATCTTTAGCTCTGCCTCAGAAGCCTTCGCGCAAAAAAATATCAACTGCTCGATACAAGAGTCAATCGCGCGTTTCGCCGACGTAGCCGAAGCCGCGCAGCAAAATCAGATGCGCTTGCGTGGTAGTATCAGCTGCGCTTTTGGTTGTCCCTATCAAGGAGAGGTCGCCATTGATCAGGTATTACAAGTGGTACGCGGCTTACGTGATTTGGGTTGCGATGAAATTGACATTGCCGATACCATAGGAGTAGGTGTCGCACGACAAGTACAAGCGGTCATGCAGGCGGTGGCACAGGAATTCCCCATAACCCGTATTGCTGGGCATTTTCATGACACCTATGGTCAAGCTTTAGCAAATATTTATGCTAGTTTAGAAGTGGGCGTGACGATTTTCCACTCATCTGTAGCGGGACTGGGTGGTTGTCCGTATGCTAAAGGTGCGACCGGCAATGTGGCCACGGAAGACCTGCTATTTATGTTGCACGGCTTGGGCATTCATACCGGAATAAATATGGACGCGGTAGTCGATGCAGGGCAATTTATTTCTAGTCATTTAGGACGCGCAGCCAATAGCCGAGCGGGTAATGCTTTGGCGGCCAAACGACGCACTTGAGCATATTCTTATACTAAAACACATTTCAAAAATCTTGGTCTTCGTGTAAATTGCATTTATTTGATGGTAAAAACCATAAAAAGCGATAGTAGAGCAAATGGGGAAGAGGCGTATTTTATTGGTCACACTGTACGTCTGTGTCTTGCATCAAGACGCAGCAGCGGATATCTATCGCTGTACGAATTCTCAGGGAAAAAAGTTAGCCTCAGATCGTCCTATTCCGGAATGCGTCAATGTGGTGGTGAAGGTGTATTCCAATAGCGGCACCTTGAAACAGGAATTATTACCGCCACCAAGCGCGGAAGAAAAACGCAGGGTGGCGGCAATCCAGGAAAAACAGAAGCAGGAGCAACTTGTTGAGGAGGCGAGGGGAAAAGAGGAGCGCTATCTATTAGCCCACTATCGCAACGAGAACGATATCGAATTGGCGCGTAAGAAGGCACTCGAGGTGGTGCTAGATAAAAAACGTATGGCAGCAGAACATATCGAGAGCTTGAATCAAACGCTCAAAGATTTGCAGAACGAGCAAAAAATGATTAAGTCGGGCAAGAATAAAAAATCTAGTCGCGGCGATGAAGCCGCAGCCCAGAGACTAGAAGACCTCAGCAACACCATTAACAGAAACCAAGCCGTGATTACCACCATGGACGAAGAAATGCTGCATATTGGGCATGAATACGATGCGATCTTAGAGCGTTTCCGTAAGATTATTGGGAAAGGCACTAAGTAAGATTGTGTCGCTTTGACAGCGCCGTATAAGGTGCAGGCTCTCCCAGTGTCGATCAACCATTTTAGTCACGAATATTAAACCACCTTATCACAACACAATTGACTCGAGGTTCGTGATCGGTAGTCCTCAATAAATTCATCAAAACTTTGGCTCTGTTCGTTTTCCATTTTTTCTTGTTGCTCAAGCGAGCTGATTGTGAGTGCTTCGAAGACTTGCATGACTTCGGCACTCGGCGGTTCAGTGCTAAAGTAAGTCGCGAAGGTCTGACTTTGTTTTAGGGTAAATTGACTAAAGGAGCCGTTTTCAGCTTGAATTGCGGCTAGTGTCCTTGCTGATGGAGTGGTGGTCGGATCGCGTAATTTTTCGCTTTGGGTGTGCAAGCTATCTTGGTGACTAGTGCCGCCTCGGTGTTTGTCCAACAGTGCGGCCACAGCTTGAATTTTTTCTAGAATTTGTGTGCCCCATGCGCTTAAAGAAATGTCCTTGCCTTGACGCTGCAATTGTAGATTTTCTTGTCGGCCTTGTTTGACCGTGAGGGCGAAGTTATGCAAATTTTCTTGACCTTCTTCTTGATTGGTCAAAGGACTGTCATCTAGGGCGCAGAATAAGAGAAAGGCATCTAGGAATCGTGCGGTCTCTTCGCTGATACCCAGAGGGTCAAAGGGATCTACATCCATACAACGTACTTCTATGTATTGCACACCGCGTGCGCAGAGTGCTTCGACCGGACGTTCACCGCTATTGATGACGCGTTTGGGACGAATGGTGGCGTAATATTCGTTTTCAATTTGCAGTACATTGGCGTTAATTTGTACCCACTCACCCTCTTTTTTAATGCCCAAATCAGCATAGGGCGCGTGCGGTTTGCGTACTGCTAAGGACAGACTACGCATATAGTCCATCAAGTTGTTATACGGCGGTACTAGGCCATCTTGTACATTATTTTGGTAGCCTAAATCACTCATTCTTAAGCTCGTGGCGTAGGGTAAATACAGGGTATCTTCAGATAGTTGTTGTAGATTGTGGCTACGACCACGTAAAAAGTTCTTTGATAAAGCCGGCGAAGCGCCGAACAGGTACATCAATAACCAGCTATACCGATGGAAATTACGGATCAACGCGATATAACTTTCGGACTGAAAATCCATTTCAGTACGCTTGTCATCTTGGTCGGTTTTGAGCAATTGCCAAAGGGATTCAGCAATCGAATAGTTGTAGTGTATGCCAGCGATGCATTGCATACTTTTGCCATACCGTAGTGCCAAGCCACGTCTATACACATGTTTAATCATGCCGATATGTGAAGTGCCGTACCAAGCAATCGGAATGTCCGCTTCTTCAGGCAATTCACAGGGCATAGAGTGATGCCACAACATTTCACCCTTAAATTTGGTATAGCTAAAACGATGGATAGCATCTAGCTTGTTTAAAGTGATGCTGATATCTGGTTCGGCGGGAGTGATGAATTCTAATAATGATTCGGAATAATCGGTGGTGATGTAGGGATGGGTCAGTGCGCTTCCCAAATTTTTTGGGTGAGCTGTGAGCATGAGTTGACCGCGGTCGTTGACACGTAGGGTCTCACGTTCTATGCCGCGCAAACCACCGGTTAAGAGTGGCAAATTTTGAGGGCGATCAATCAGCGCTAAACGATGCTGTAGCAAAGTTTCGGATGGGGTTTTCAATTGATACTTCCTTTATGGGGTAATTAGATCAAGATTTGCAGAACTTTTAGTTCAAGTTTTGATAGCATAGCCGAAATTTGAAAAACAGATATTGAGTTGCGTGATTTGTACAGCGTAGCAAGCTGAGATGGATTAAGATCACGACTTTTAGAAACTTGGGAAGTAATATGGCCTATGCCTGTGGTGTCGATTTCGGCACATCGAATTCGACGGTGGCTTGCTTAAAAAATAGCCAGCCAATTTTACTCGCATTGGAGGAGGATAAATTCACTTTACCGTCGGTGATATTTTTTAATACCGATTTGGATCAGACTACTTATGGACGCGCTGCGTTGGCGGCGTATTTGGAAGGTTATGAAGGGCGCTTGATGCGGTCCATGAAGAGCCTGCTTGGCACTAGTCTGCTGGACGGTCATACGGAGGTTGATGGGCGTCGTCTTGGTTATCAGGATTTGTTGATTCAGTATATTGCGGAACTCAAAAGTCGCGCACAACAGGCTGCGGGGCAGGAATTTGTTCATGCGGTGTTTGGTAGACCGGTGCATTTTATTGATGACAATCCTGCGGCAGATCAAAAGGCCGAACATAGCCTAAGAGAAATCGCACACGCGGTCGGTTTTAAGGAAATCACTTTTCAATTAGAACCAATTGCAGCGGCATTAGATTATGAGTCAAGCTTAGTGCAGGAAGAACTAGTGTTGGTGGTGGATATTGGTGGCGGAACTTCTGATTTTTCGGTGTTACGCCTATCACCTCAGCGGCGCAATCAGGTGGAAAGGCAAGAGGATATTTTAAGCAATGCCGGGGTGCATATTGGTGGTACTGATTTTGATAAATATTTGAGCCTTAGACATCTGATGCCGTTATTGGGAATGAATGGGCAATTGCGCAATGGCAGTACCATGCCTTCCACTCATTATTTTAATTTGGCCACTTGGCATACCATTAATCTCGCCTATACACAAAAAGTCCAACGTGAAGTCGCTGATTTGATGCGCGAGGTGGAGTCGCCGAGTTTGCGTCATCAATGTGCTTGCCTACAAAATTTATTGGAACAAAAAGATGGACATTGGTTGGCGATGAAGGCAGAGCAAGCCAAGATCGCCTTAACCGAAGTTCCCAGTACGACGCTAGAACTTGAACGTTTCTGCAACAAGAATGAAAAAAACCGGACACATACGGTAGAGATCAGTAATGCCAGTTTTTTAGTATCGATCGCGCACCTTCTACAGGAAATGCAGCAGACCGTCTCTTTGGTGCTAAAACAAGCCTTAGTTTCGCCAGATCAAATTGATACTATTTATTTTACTGGAGGTGCCAGCGGTGTACGTGGGCTGCGGCAATATTTGACACAGATTTTACCCCATGCACGTCAAGTGAATGGCGATGTATTTGGCAGTATCGGCTCTGGGTTGGCATGGGAGGCTCATAGACGCTATGGGTGATAAGGGCATGGTAAATAATTTATTGGAAAATAAATGTGGCATTCTTCCCTAAGGCACCTTTACAACAAAAAATGCCTTATTGGATTTATTTGCAAGTCAAGGAAACCAAGGCGGGGTAACGCGATTGCTTAACATGGGTTGAGCCGCCGATGTGGGAGTCGATACCGGCTATACTGGTTTAGCCTTAGCCGTGCGTTGGCAAGGACACTCGTTGATCGAATTGCGGCTACAACGTGGTACCGATGTGACTCAACCTACGACAAGTTGTTATCAGACGACATCGTTGATAGTAGCGTCGCGGGACGGTTCGACACGTACAGGGCAAACCGATGAGCAAGCGATAGAAATCGCTATCCGCGAGAAACACAAGGATTTTGTTGATATGATGTTGGCAGTTGGAGCGAAGCCTAGGCCAAGCAAAGACAATCCGAACGCTGACATGAAGTGAATTTAAGATAAGCTCGTCGATTTAGGACAAAACCTAGGATTACGATTGGGTATCTGTCCAATCTATCCCATTTCTGGCAACAATAAATAAGAGGAAAATAGACCAAATGCACTCCACTTTTCACTTGCATAAATCACGCTTAGAAGCACTAGTCGATGGCGTGTTCGCTATTGCAATGACGATCTTGGTTCTGGAAGTCAAAGTACCTACACTCAGTGATCCACATTCTGCGTCCGAATTAGGGCATGCGTTGGCTCACGATGTTAGTGTTATCGGCGCTTATTTTTTTAGTTTCGCTATGCTGGGAATTTTTTGGATTTGGCATCATCGCCTAGCGGCCAAAATAAAAGAAATTGATTTGCCACTACTAGTTTGCAGTTTGACTTTTCTTTCGCTGGTATGTTTTTTTCCGTTTGCGGCGGCATTATTTGGACGCTATCCCAGCAACGTACTCGCTCTAATGATCTACGTACCACTAATTGGACTTATTCTTGTGAGTCAATTGTTGTTCTTCTGGGTTGCGGTTCGTCGTCATCAAATTCTAGATACGGTCAGCGCAAGCGAAGTTGCATCAGCGCACAGTCGAAATTTACAAGGGTTTTCCGCCTATTTATTTGGCTTGTCGTTTTCAATGTTACGGATGAATATTAGCCTGACTGTCATCTGTATCCTAGCAAGCGGCTTCATTTTTTGGCGCAGTCGTGTTTCAAAAATACAGGTGACTTAAAATGCGACGACGATTCATCGGCATGTAGATTCGCGAGTATGTTATTTGGCTCTTTCTTGCCGCAATCGTGGTGGTAATAAGTGAGGTGGTAAAGCCTGTCTAGCTAAGTGAACTTATTAAAAAAATATTAGAATAAAACTGGATAGTACAATGAATTTAGAGATCTCAAGCGAAGTGATTACTGCTGCTGCCGTCGTCAGCGAATTTGAAAAAGGCGACGGTCAGGTGCACCATAGCGCCGCTTCAAGTACTTGCGCTAATTGTGCGGCACCACTTTCTGGGCGCTTTTGTCAAGCTTGTGGTCAAAATGCGCACATCCATCGTTCGTTGCTACATATGTTTGAAGAAATGATGCATGGATTGTTTCACTTCGAGACTAAGGCATGGCGCACGATTCCGGCTTTAATTTTTAAACCAGGTCAACTTACCCGTCAGTACATTGAGGGAAAACGCACCAGTTTTGTTTCCCCTTTGGCGCTATTTTTCTTTTTGATTTTTTTGATGTTCTTTGTATTTTCTTTGACTTCAAATGAAACCAAACCTAAGGAAGAGAAAAAAGAAGATATCGCTAGTGTGACCTTAGACCTCAGCCACGCCAAGGAAGAATTGCTAGCACACGAAACCGAGCTGGCGTCCTTAGTCAAAAACAAACAAGATACCAGCGATCAGCTACAGGAAGTTTTAGATGCAAGAGAAGAAGTCTTTAGTGTGCAAACTCGGTTTGAAAAAATCACAGGTCAAAAAAAGAGCCCGCCAGAACTAGCCAAAGAACAGTTGGCAGCGGAGACTAAGTTGGCGGCCTTAAAAGCGCAACCTCAACCGACCACGATCAATCCTGAACAAAATTTTGAACTACAAAAGGAAAAAAAATTTATTGAACAAGACATACGATTATTGAAAAAAAAGAAGCTCAAGTCCGTCTTAACCTCCGGGGGTGCTGAGGCATTCGATGGAGTGAAAGATGATTCTATGGTCTCCATCAGCAGCTCGGCAAGCAAGTCATCTGATCGCGACAGTAATCATACGGAACGCGCTATCGAGAATTGGATTGAGAGTAGCGGCTGGAAAAAACGCCTCGAACACGCAGATAAAAATCGCGAGCTTATCGCTTATAAGATGCAAAAAAATGCTTCTGGCTTGGCCTTTTTATTGATGCCAATTTCATTGCCATTTTTATGGCTACTATTTTCTTTTAGACGTCGCTATCGGCAGCAATACAAGATGTTTGATCATGCCATATTTTCCTTGTATTCCTTGTCCTTCATGTCGGGATTGATTACCCTAATGAGCATCCTTGCCTACTACGATTGGACAAAGACGGCAGGACTCTTATTTGCCTTTGTTCCACCACTTCATATGTATAAACAATTGCGTGGTGCTTATCAATTGAGCCGATTTTCTGCGTTGTGGCGCACGGTGGCACTACTCTTTATCGCCGCGCTCTCTTTGCTACTGTACGCCATCATCGTCATGAGCATGAGCGTATGACAATCTTTTGGACTGACGCAGAATCGACCTAAACTTGTTGTCGCTGTTCCACCTTGCTCGATTCTAGCGACGGTGATTTTACGTCAACCGCAATGATTATTTATGTTGCAATTTTAAATGTAAGAGGGACGTAATAGCTGTTGTAAAGATGTTCTTCAGAACGTATTGTTAGCCAGTTTTGCCTATATACTGAGAGCAATTAATGGAGGAATCATGTCAGAGAATTTGGATGATGACGCACTCTTTATCGAAGAAGACATCGATAGCTTGGCTTTGGCACATATCTCGCAACGCACATGGAAAATCGCCATTGTTGACGACGATGAAGACGTGCATAGAGCAACGGAATTTTCTCTGCTCGACGTCAAAATACTGAATCGTCGCTTAGAATTCATTCATACCTATTCCAAGGCTGAGACCC
Organism: Undibacterium sp.; assembly: GCA_019752975.1. Classification (GTDB taxonomy): domain Bacteria; phylum Pseudomonadota; class Gammaproteobacteria; order Burkholderiales; family Burkholderiaceae_D; genus Undibacterium. The sequence goes on from JAIELM010000129.1 coordinate 7,689, forward strand.
ACCAAAGATTTGCAGTTGAATCCGATGTCGCCGTGGTCTTGCTTGACGTTGTCATGGAGACCGAACACGCCGGTTTGGACCTGGTCAAATTTATTCGCGATGACTTGAGGTGGCGCGAAACACGGATTATTTTACGCACCGGACAGCCTGGTTATGCGCCAGAAGAAGAAGCGATCCGTGACTACGATATCAATGACTACAAAACGAAGAGTGAACTCACTCGCAAAAAATTACTGACCGCATTAACGGCCGCGATACGCTCTTACGACCAACTGCGTACCATAGAGGCGAGTCGACGCGGTTTGCATCAAATCATTGCGTCTAGCGCTGAATTTTCCATGCAAGATGGGATAGAGGGTTTTGCCTCCGGTGTGATTACACAAATCGCCGCGTTATGTGGTGTTCCTTCTGAAGGATTATTGTGTGCTCAATCGGATGAATCCTTGGATGGTGAACAGCAGTTCCGCTATCACGTTATCGCCTCGGCTGGACATTATCGTAGTCTGATTAATCGACCTGTTGAAGAGATCGACAACCCTATCATTCGCGATGCTTTTCGACGTGCTTTGAGTGAGCGTACTTCGCTGTTCGAAGAAGAAAATATGACTTTGTTTTTCGCCGGCAGGGGACGTCGAGCAATCGCTGCATTTATTGATTTACCCTACGCCTTGTCCGAGATTGATCAACAACTGTTACAAGTGTTTTGTGCAAACTTAGGTGTGTGTCTCGATAACGTTGGTTTGGTTAATCAATTGAAGAATTATGCTTTTCGCGATCAATTATTGATGCTGCCGAATCGGCTTAAATTTATAGAAGAGATTGATTCCAAGATTAATAGTAACGCGGTTCAGCAAATGGTGGTCTTGATTGACATCGATGACTTTGCCGAAATCAACGATGTATTGGGACATCGTTATGGCGATCATATTCTGCGTGCAGTAGCGAGTCGCCTACAACAAGCATTAGGTGAAGAGGTGATTTTGTCACGCATTGCTGGCGATATATTCGGTTTGTTAGGAGCTAGCACGACTTTGCTCCCTGAGGATTTGCAGCGACTCTTTGTTGATCCCTTTATCATTGACGATACCTCGCATGCTGTCTCTGTTTCTATGGGCTTGGTGGCTTTGGATTTTCCACCGCAATCGGGAATGGATGTGCTTAAAGACGCGAGTATCGCTTTGAAACGCACCAAGAGTTTGCAGCATGGTTCGCACACTTTATTCACTCGTGAAATGGGAGTGGAAATTCGTGAGCGCGCGCAACTTATGCAGCACTTACATAAGGCTTTTGATGCAGAGCGTTTGTATCTTATGTATCAACCACAGATTGATCTTAAAACACGTCGCGTGATCGGTTTTGAGGCGCTATTACGTTGGCGCACGGATGATGGGAAAATGATTTCGCCTACGGAATTTATCCCTTTGGCAGAACACTCAGGACTGATTGTTGGTATGGGTGCTTGGGTGCTACGTACAGCTTGTTTCGCCATGGTGCATTTGTTAGAACGAAATCAGCATGTGGAACGTATGGCGGTTAATGTTTCTGGCATCCAGTTCAGAGAGGCGGGCTTTGTGCAAATGGTGGAATCTGCCTTACGTGATAGCGGATTAGTCGCGGGTTTTCTCGAATTGGAAATCACCGAATCAGTCACCATGTCAGGTGTTCATAATTTTGAGGAAACGCTAGCACAACTTAAAACGCTAGGGGTGCAAATTGCGATCGATGATTTTGGAACCGGTTATTCATCGCTCAGCTATTTGGAGAAATTACCTGTCGATAGACTTAAAATAGACAGAGCCTTCGTGACGCAAATTGATACGCTGGGTGGTCCACGTATCGCCGAATTGATCACCCAATTAGGCTCAAAACTCGGCCTTAAAGTGATCGCCGAGGGGATAGAGAATCAACACCATTTAGATGTGTTGAAAAGCATGGGCTGTGACGAAGGACAGGGATTTTTTATTGCTTATCCTATGTTGGAAAATATGATGGATGGGTGGATAAAGGATTGGAAATAGCGGCGTGCTAGCTTATGCGTGGTACCTGCCTCATGTCGTCTAAGCGTAATAATATTTCAGTGCGCCTGTGTTTTTTGATTTCTAGCCAGTGTAAATTTTCCTGCGCACCGATGAGCGCATAAAGCATGTTGAGACTGGTGTTTGCTTGTCGTTGTTTTAGCTCAGCATAGAGTTGATAGGGATCACGTTCAAGTAATTGTTCTGCCGTGTGCACACCAATCTGCGCCAACAGCGCTTGGGATTTTGGACCCAAGCCTTTAAGTTGAGTGATATTTTTCATCAAAATATTAACTGTTCGTAAGTGCTTTTTGTTGGTACGCTTGATATCCGCGTGCGCGTAGTTCGCAAGCCGGACAAATTCCACAGCCATGACCCCAGAGATGCATCTGCCCGCGTTCGCCGAGATAGCAGGTGTGGGTATCAGTACGGATGAGTTCTACTAGAGGTGAACCGCCGAGCTTTTCGGCTAATTGCCAGGTATCGGCTTTGTCTAACCACATCAAAGGAGTTTCTATATTCAGTCGGGTTGCCATTCCTAAGTTAAGCGCCACTTGTAAGGCCTTCATGCTGTCATCCCTACAGTCTGGGTAACCAGAAAAATCTGTCTCGCACATGCCACCAACTAAGACGCTGATGTCGCGTCTATAGGCTAAGGTGGCGGCAACCATCATGAACATCAAATTGCGGCCAGGTACGAAGGTATTGGGGAGACCATTTTCTAGCATTTCTATGGCGATATTTTGCGTCATGGCGGTGTGCGATAGCTGGGATATCAAGGATAGGTCTAACACATGGTCTTGTCCTAAGCGGGCGTCCCATTCTGGCGAGAAGGCGCGAATTTTTTCCAATAATTGTGGCCGCATTGCGAGTTCGATAGCATGCCTTTGCCCATAATCAAAACCTAGCGTTTCTACTGTTTGATAGCGGCTTAATGCCCATGCTAGACAAGTGGTCGAATCTTGGCCGCCACTGAAAAGAACTAGCGCGCGATGTTGTAGGAGAGAAGGTGTCATGACAGGATATTTTCTAAGTGCGTGAATGGTGTGGCTTCAGGGAGTGAGCGGTTTTGACGCTCATTTTTTCTCTTAGTTTGAACCTAATGTTGAACTTAATTTTGAACCTAATGTTGAATTTAATTTTGAACTTAAGCGCGTGACTCTTTGCAGCGTCACTGTGCCATTGCTTTCGGTATTGCGAATTTGTACTGGATACCAGGCATGACTTGGTGCGAGCCAAATATCTAAAGCAGAATTATACGATCCCGGACGCGGTGGTCGGCTGACGTGCACAGTGATCAGTTTTTCAGTCTTGCCTGACAACGGGCTATCGATTTCCTCTTCACCTATGACCTGAAATATAAATGGTGTGGCGTCGCGACCTTCAGCTACTTGTATGATGATTTCTTTGCCCACGCCAAGCTGTGTGGCGTTGGCATTGCCGATACTACTTAATTGCAGTAACACGCTCGCCATATCTTGCGCACCGTCTTCCATATGCAACACTTGATTCGAAGAGGAGAAGAGTATGGTCTTGTCGCTGTGATTGAAATGGATTGCGGTTTCTGCTCTTCCGCGCCGAGTTTCGCTGGTCAAGCGCGGTGCTAAGCCAAAATCATTGATGCTGCCCTCACTCGTTAGCGAATACAGCTTGAAGGTGGTGAATAATAAATTCAAACCGACTTCAATTGAAATGCGGTAATTTTGTTGATCAGTCTCCCAACTTAGGTGCCCCACACCATTGATAGGATTGGCACCGAGTTTGGTTTGCGAGACCTCTAGTTGCATTTCGATTGAATCGGGTAGTCGCAAGCCAAACTCTGCATCTGGCAGCCCTTCTGGTTCCATCGCGCTGGTGTCGGCAACACTGGTGGCTGCTGATTCGGTGGTGTTGCTAAGCTCATTTATCTCCTTGTTTTGTGGTGTGGGTTCAGGGACGCTCGCCACTTCTTTTGGTGGTGGTGTAGCGATCGCTGGACGGCTTGGCTTGGGGTGAGATGGTGGACGATTTTTTTTAATTGGCTCAGGCTGTTTGTCAGAAGGGGCAGCCACACTATTGGGCTTTTTTAGGGCCACTTGGATTTTGGTAGGGACTGCGAGATATTAAAGGGAGGGTCTACCAG
>JAIELM010000103.1 GCA_019752975.1 Undibacterium sp.
TCCCCATTTGCGGGCTAATTTGATCGCCCCCTCGTTGGCTTCGGCACCACTATTGGTAAAAAATACGCGATCAAAACAAGAATGTTGGGTAAGTAAATTAGCTAACTCTGTGGCAGGTGCATTATAAAAAGCCGGTGAGGGATTAATTAGTTTTTTTGCTTGCGCAGTCAAGGCGTCGGTGATGCATTGTGGCGAATGCCCTAAACAATTGACCGCCCAACCTTGTAGATAGTCCAAATAGCGTTTGCCTTGATGGTCAGTCATCCACATGCCGCTACCTTCCGTAAATACCAATTCTGGGCGCGGTGTTATATACATTAAAGCATCGACATTGTACTGACTAAATTCCATTTTAAAGACTCCAGATAGATAAAGTGAATAGGTAAAATAGGCGTTTCGGACGAAAAAAAACCACAGGTGAAGAGCCTGTGGTTTTTTGTCGTGACCTTGCGATGATTTTTACGCGCAAGACTTCCCAGGCTCGATGTGTGAACAGCGGCGTCGGGCAATATTTGGTGAAGACATGTCGGTAAAATTTTTCATTCGCGTAGTGTAACGTGAAAAAAAATGAAAAGCTACGCATTTTTTGGATATTTTTTAAGCATTTTCTACGGAGAGACTAAATCTGCTTCTGAGATGAACGCGTCTGCATAGAATTCGTCCGCTGGTAAATGGCAGATCTCCGAAAAATCGCGTTTTGCAGATTCAATGACAATCGGTGCGCCACAGGCATACACTTGGAACGCCGATAAATCTGGCTGATCTTGCATAACGGCGCGGTGTACAAAACCGCTTCTACCCTGCCATTGATCTTCCTCCAGCGAATCGGATAAAACTGGAATGTACTTGAGGTGCGGCAGACTATGCGCCCACTCTTGGCACAAGCTATTCATATACAAATCCTGAGGTCTACGACCGCCCCAATAGAGATGCACAGCGCGCTCAGAGCCCAAATGAATCAGATGTTCGACGATTGCTTTTATTGGCGCAAATCCGGTACCAGAGGCAAGTAAAATAATTGGCTTGTCGCTGTCTTCACGTAAATAGAAGCTGCCTTGTGGCCCTTCAAATCGTAAAATGTCCCGCTCTTTCAGTGTGGAGAAAACTTGATCGGTAAACACGCCACCTGGCATGTGACGCAGATGTAAAGTGACCTCATTTAGATGCGGAGCACTGGCTAAACTGTAGCTGCGTCGTTTGCCATCTTTGAGTAAAAATTCTAGGTATTGCCCAGCCCGATATTTTAAGTTTTCATTCGCGGGTAGTTGTAGCGCCATGAGCATCACGTCGTCTGAAAGTTTTTCTAGTTTGCTAATCCGACACGGCATTTTCTTGAGTGGATAGTCCTCATCGGCGAGTATTTCTCTGGCAACGATAGTGACATCCGATTGCGGTTTTGCACAACAAAATAATGCACCACCTTGGCCTTCTTCACCTGCACTCAAGGCTTTTTCTTGATGGGTGCCGTGCACTACTGTGCCGGATTGGATTTGGCCTTTGCATGAGCCACAGGCGCCATTCTTGCAACCATAAGGTAAAATGAAACCGCTACGTAATGCTGCGCTTAATATACTTTCGTCGGCTTCGCAATTAAATTGGCGACCACTTGGGGTTAAGGTAATTTGAAACGTCATACTATTCCTAAATCTTCATGAAGAAAAATTGCACTAATACTTTATCTCGTAGGACAAATCGCTTGGGCAAGCCACGGGTATTGATACTAGGTTGTGGCGACGTTGGACTGCGCTTACTGCCAAGTTTGGTGGCAAATTTTCGCGTCTTTGCCGTAACCAGCCAAGCTGAATCCACATCACGTTTTGCTGCTTTGCGTCTAGCGGGAGCGATACCGATTTATGCCGATTTGGATTACGCCCATACCTTAGGCCGTCTAGCTCGTTTAGCTGATATTGTGGTGCATCTAGCACCGCCCCATTCGGAAGGCGTGATCGATGTTCGCACCCGCCGTTTGTGCGCCATTTTACCTGACAATGTCAGACTTGTTTATATCAGTACGACCGGTGTGTACGGCGATTGTGCGGGTGAACTAGTTGATGAGACCCGTCCTGTGCATCCAAGTAATGCACGCGCCAAACGTCGGCTGACTGCCGAACAAAGCTTAAGAGCATGGGCTAGGCGTCGCTCGGGCAAGCTCACCATATTACGTGTTCCGGGAATCTATGCAGAGAATAGATTGCCTTTGGAGCGACTAAAAAAAATGACGCCAGCTTTGCAAGCCACGGACGATGTCTATACTAATCATATCCACGCCGCCGACCTAGCTCAGCTTATTAAGTTGGCGATGGTGAGGGGCTTAGCTAATCGTGTGGTCAATGCAGTGGATGACAGTGTGTTAAAAATGGCAGACTATTTTGATATTGTCGCTGATTACTTTCAAGTCGCCCGTCCCCCTCGTTTATCCCGTGAAGAGTTGGTTAAACAGGTCAGCCCTATGCTTTTGTCCTTTATGTCGGAATCAAGGCGATTATTGAATCATAGGATGAAAGTGGAATTGGGTGCACGTCTGCGCTACCCCACGGTGCGGGATTTTTTGTTAACACTGAAAGAATGAGTCAATAAAAGCTCGTGCGATGCGCGCTTTTAAACAGCTCGGTGAGCGAAAAACGAGCAGCTTGCAATGCTCTTAATGCGACATTAACACAGGGATATGCATTTTTTCTAGTATCGTCCGGCTTACGCCACCCATAATCATTTCTCTAAAGCGACTGTGGCCGTAAGCGCCCATCACTATTAAGTCGCAGGATTTTTTACCCGCAGTCTTAAGTATTATTTCGCCAACTTCGTGCGAGCTATCACGGGTACACACTTCAACTTTGACGCCATGTCTTGCTAAAAATAGGGCGATGTCGGTGCCGGGTTCTTGTCCATGTCGTTCGGGTTCTTGTGCGGGATTCACAATAAGTACATGAACAAGTTCGCTTCGCTTGAGTAAAGGGAGTGCATCCATGAGCGCACGCGTTGATTCGCGACTGGCGTCCCAGGCCAATAAGACTTTTTTCCCAATTTGATCGAAGCTGCCAGTATGTGGAATGATCAGCACTGGCCTACCAGAATGTACTAACATATACTCAGGGAAATCCGACATAACAGAAGGTGAAAGTTGATTTCTATCGGTCTGTCCTATGATGAGTAAATCGGCATAACGTGCCCGTAAACCCATGCCACCGTTTGCATCATCATTACTAATGCCAGATTCGATAGAGAGTAACTCCACGCCCTGCATCTCAAGTTGAAATTGTGTGACTGCGCGCTCGGCACGTTGACGCAATAGCGTTAAATGATGGGCGATATTAGGGTCACCCATCGCAATATGGCTAGCCTCAAAGATATAATGGGAAAGCCCAGTTAATGCCGTCGCCACCAAGTGAGAGTCAAATTGCTGTGCCAACATGGCCGCGATCCTACTTCTAACGGTAGATGCTGGGGTATCGTCGATGTGTACTAATACGGTTTTGTAGGTCATCATCGTCTCCTGAATCAATTTAGACCGTCGCCAGATCTTGTCCCCAATGAGGAAGTAGATTTTTGTTGACTAGGGCGCTCATTTTTTCTGTGACTTTACTCTTTGCTTTATTGGGAGGTAATCTGCGTAAATTTTTTAGCCCAGCAATATCCAGTAGGACAATTTGACGTTGCTCGACTGTGATCATGCCCAGTTCATTGAGTGCAGAAAGTGTCCGACTTACCGTCTCTAAAGTCAAGCCTAAATAGCTACCGATTTCTTGTCTAGTCATGCGCAAATTAAAACAACGACTGGAATAACCCATTTGCTGAAACCGCTCACCTAAGTTTGTGAGAAAACGCGCTACTCGTGCCTCAGCACTTAGTCCGCTGAGCATACTGATTAAACCCTGTTCGCGTACGATTTCTCGACTCATTACGCGAGGTAAAGCAAGTTCCAGTTCCTGGTGAATACGTGCTAAGGAAGTGAAAATTTTATAAGGTAGGACGATGATGTCGCAATCGCTCAAGGCCATCGCTTCGGAGGCGTAACGTTGCGTATGTATGGCGTCAATGCCAAGTAGTTCTCCGCGCATGGGGAAACCCAATACCTGTTCATTACCAAAATCGTCTACATGCACTGTTTTTAGGAAACCTGAATTCACAATGTAAAGCGCCTCAAAGGCTTGTCCTATGCAGTGAATTCGTTGACCAGCTTTAAAACGGAGATGTTGAAATAGGCGTTCGTTTTCAGGCGCATTGGGGGGCGCTGGAATCTCTAGTAATTCACATATTTGTGTCAGGTTAGACCAAAGCTTGTTTGGAGCGACTTCAATAGCGCGATGAGATTCCAGAGACGTAGCGCAGTTATTGGCGGTAGCTAAAGTGGACATGATAGACGCTCTCTTTATTTAAGTTGAATTCAAAGACGTGGGATGGTTTTCTGCCAGGCGAGTAAAACTTGAGGAATTTCTTCAAAGCTGGTGGATTTATCTAGGAAGAGATCGGCACCTGCACGCAGTGCTAGCATACGATTTGATTCGTTTGAGTGATTGCTGAGCACCATAACGTGAATTTCGGGGTGATTTGACTTAATTTGTTTGAGTAAAGGAAGGCTATTACCGTCGCTCAGTTGTAGGTCTAAAATAACCGCCTCGCTAGCACAGCTCACAATTTTGTCGTAACTATGAGCGACCTCTGCGCAAATGCCAACGATATTCATTGACGGTAATTCACCGATAAACCGTGTTAAACGGTGTTGAATCGGAAGCGAATCTTCGAGAATAAAAACATTCATGGTGCGACACAGCGAGCGCTGTACAAAGTTTGTATGTGCTCATTATGTGCAAATATAGGATCGAAAGAAATCAGCGTTCGCTGATTTACATTGTGGGATTTTGCTAGCTTAGTCTAGGAATATTCCTACAGAGTGGGTCTCATTAAGCGGAATGTATTGCCTGGCGATTGTCTTCATTGCTTCTTTTGACATCCACTGGCGAGTGCCATGTGCCCAAAGAGGTTTCTTTTTTTTGCTAAATTCCTCTATACTTTAGCGATTTTGCCATTGCGGAAAAAGTGCATACTATTGCGCATTTGTTTGCATCTCAACTCTGGGGTTTTATTATGAAAATAGTTCGCAGCATTCTTATTATTGGCGTGTTACTTAGCATGTCAGCGTTTGGGTACTATCAATACAAAAATCCCGAAAAACAAGCTTTGGGAGATAGTGCACGAACTAGTGCTACCGGTGCATTTGCCAAGCTCAGTGCGGGTACCACTCATTACGAAGTTGCTGGGCCAGATAACGGGCGTGTCGCCGTGTTAGTACATGGATTTTCGGTACCCTCTTATATTTGGGACCCTACATTTGCCGCATTAGGAGATGCGGGATATAAAGTGATACGCTTTGATCTGTACGGACGTGGCTTATCTGATCGCCCAGATGCCGCTTATGATGGCCAGTTTTACGATACGCAAATTGATGATTTGCTCGCCGCATTAAATGTAAAGCAGCCCGTGGATTTGTTTGGATTGTCTTTCGGAGGCTACGTGGTAGCGCATTATGCTGCAACTCACCCACAAAAGATCCGTACTATAACTTTGGTGGATCCATCCAATTCGCGTGCACAACTACCTTGGCATCGCACTGTGCCCGGCTTAGGAAGCTATTTATTCCAAGTGGATGAATTGCCAGGCAAGGCCGAAGGTCAGTCATCCGATTTTTTACATCCAGAACAATTCCCAGGCTGGGCAGAACGCTACCGCCCTCAAATGACTTACATCGGGTTTGGCCGTGCTTTACGTCGATCATCATTACGGCTTGCAACCGCTGATTTTGAGGGGATCTACACGGCAATTGATAAGGCCGAAATCCCAGTTCTTTTAGTTTGGGGAAGGCAAGACAAGGTAGTGCCAATTGCTGGCGCGGAAAATATCAAGCGCTTTATACCGAAGTTGGATTTTTTTGAAATTGATCAATCTGGTCATTTGCCGCACATGGAACAACCCGCCATATTCAATGCACGAATGCTGGCATTTCTTGAAGCACATCCAAGTGTGGCAAGCCCTATTATGCCTAAATAAATGTTGGACTGGAAAATCTCGGTTTAAGTAAGCATATAAAATTGGAAGGGCATAGCGCCTTCCCATAACAGATAAATTACCACCTATGCTGGCTTCGCAACTTCATTTCAAGCGATTTCTGACTGCTCTGTAGAGCACCGGTGCCATTCGACTTATAGAAATTGGTGCGCCATCGCATATTGAACTAAATCGGAGATAGAGTGCCAATCCATTTTTTGCATTATACGGGTCTTATGTGTACTGACTGTTTTGACACTTAGGTGTAAAAGTTCGCCAATTTCCGTAATTGTTTTTCCTTTGGCGAGATGACAAAATACTTCAAATTCTCTATCCGATAAATGGCTATGTGACACTTGAGTAGAACTGGGCATCGCTGACATTGCCAACTGTTCGGCGACTTCCATGCTGATGTAGGGGCGACCAGATGCCACCTTTCTCAGTGCTGTCACTAATTGTGTCCCAGCGCTTTCTTTAGTAAGGTAGCCGTTCGCCCCTGCTCGGATGGCACGTACAGCATATTGCTCTTCTTCGTGCATAGTCAAAATAAGGATGGGCAACTTAGGGAATTCGCTTCGAATTTGATGGATTAAGTCTACTCCGCTGCGACCTGGCATAGAAAGATCGAGCAATAAGAGGTCGAATTTTTCGGAGCGTACTTTGTTGAGCGTGTCATGTCCATCTACTGCTTCGGCAACGACTTGGATATCTTCAACGCCATCGAGTATGCGTTTTAATCCTTCGCGCAAAATCGTATGGTCGTCGGCAATCAATAGACGAATCATGTGATTTCTCTGACTCGAAAAAGTCGGCCTTTTATATTGCAACTACTTAGTTTGTTCAGGGTCATTTGTGCAACGCTGCGTTTGATTGCCACATAAGTTTGAAACTCAAATACATTGATTTTTCCGACCTGGTCCTTGCTGAGGCCGACTTCTCCAGTCAAGGCGCCAAGCAAATCACCGGGGCGTAATTTATCTTTTTTTCCGCCCGAAATACACAGCGTAATCATCGGTGCCTGTAAGTTTTTAGTGTGGGTTTCTAAGGAACATAAATTGCCCCAAACGGCTGCTTGATTTTGATATTCTTCGATCAAGCGCACCCATTTTTTTTCATTCGGTGCGGCCAACGAAATTGCTAAGCCCTTCGCGCCTGCGCGCCCAGTTCGTCCGATGCGATGTATATGGACTTCGGTATCTTTGGATACATCTACATTGATTACTGCGCCTAGGGACTGAATATCAATACCACGTGCTGCGACATCGGTAGCCACTAAAACTGAGCAGCTTTGATTGGCGAATAAGACCAAAATTTCATCACGATCTCTCTGCTCTAAATCTCCATGTAAGGCGAGGGCGGTGATGCCCTGATATTGCAGTTCTTCGGCTAATTCGCGGCAGTGAATTTTAGTATTGCAAAACGCGATGCAGGAGGTCGGTTGATAATGGAAGAGTAATTGAGCAACCGCCGTATTGCGTTGTTCTGCACTTACTTCAAAAAATAATTGCTCGATTTGTAGCTCGGCATGTTGACTGTCGACTTTAACTTCAATAGGGTCACGTAAAAATTTTTCACTTACTTTGCGGATGTCCTCGGCATAGGTGGCGGAGAATAAGAGTGTTTGCCGACGTGGCGAACATGCCGCAACGATGCCTAGCATATCTTCATAAAACCCCATATCGACCATGCGATCCGCTTCATCCAAAACTAGGGTTTGTACGGCTGCTAAATTGATACTGGCACGACCTATATGATCTAATAAACGTCCAGGTGTGCCGACCACGATATGGGCGCCATGCTCTAGTGACGCGATCTGTGGGCGCATTGCTGTACCACCGCATAAGGTTAAAATTTTAACGTTTGGGATGGCGCGTGCGAGGCGTCGTAATTCATTAGATACTTGATCCGCGAGTTCACGTGTCGGGCAAATAACTAAGGCCTGTGTGGCGAAATAACTAGGATTGAGTTTGCTTAAAATACCTATACCAAAGGCGGCGGTTTTGCCGCTACCGGTTTTTGCCTGCGCGATCAAATCACGTTGTTCCAACATGACCGGGATACTGGCCGCTTGTATGGCCGTCATTTCCAGATAATTCAAGCTGGTGAGGTTGTCCAGCATGGCCGGGGATAGCGCTAGTTCTGAAAATTGCGTGGATTGCGTCATTGAGAAGGTAGATTTATTGCTCGGAAAGCGAAGTCTAACAGTTGGTAGAGGCACTTGCCAGCGCAATTGTAGGGACGCTGCACTATAAAAATGCCGCAAACGCTGAAAACGGCCCAATAAGCACGGCAACACTGCAAACACGACCAAGATAAAAAAATTTTGCGAACGGATAGGGTGTTGTACCTTGTGTCATTGTAACCAATCTATTCGCTTGAATCTTGTGGTAGCTGTTGTGTTTGCCGTGCTTAGTTATTACCTAGTGCTTATGCTATTTCCCTCTACTGAAAGGTCGCGACGATACTGGCATTGCTGACAGCCGCGTAAGCCTTAACCAAGACAAAGTAAGTGCCGGCCTTGGGCGCTTTGATGGTGATGGTTTCAGCATTAGTGCTGCCGTCCGACTTTGCGTCATAGACTGTAGTACTAGGGGTGCTGCCAAACTTGGCAAACAAATCGCCATCGCCGCTACCGCCGGAAAGTTTTATGTTGAGGGTGGTTTTCCCACTTGGCACGAGTAGACTAAAGGTTTTGGTGGTATTCAGAGGAAGACTGGGGATGCTTATTGGCACGCCATTGCTGAGGGCCGTGGTTGGCGGCGGAAGGGCAGGGCCGTCACTGCCCAATTCGACCGCATAGGAGGTAGCAAGGCGGGCGAATTTGAGCGATTTGTTCGCTTGACTTCCCATAAATGCATAGGTATCACCTGCGGTGTGCATATTAGGATTGTCTTCGCCATCGACAGTTTCATCAGGATACGAAGTCGTAAATCCTTGGCCATACCACGAAGCGTGATCCGAGCATGCGTAGCCGCAAGCATTGTAGCCTATCGTCACACCAGGTTGGTAGGTAGTGATTAAATTGGCTAAAAAGGTGTTTTGCGCACTATCGGCGTAATCGGTGTAAATATAGATATCTTGGGTGGAGCCTTTGTAATTGGTCATATCTAGTTGCATCACACCGACTACTTTGATGCCATCAGTTTTGTATTTTTTAGCGATTTCAGCTGAGCCTTTTAAGCCTACTTCTTCAGCGGCGTAAGCCATGAATTTGATGGTGCGACGTGGGCGATAATTGCTTTCCATTAAGACACGTACGGTTTCCGTCAAACTAGCGATGCCCGAAGCATCGTCGTCAGCACCTGGTGCTCGTGTAGTTTCACTTGTGCCAGCATGGTTGATCGAGTCGATATGGGCTCCTAATACGATTACTTCGCCGGCGTTGTCGCTACCTTGTACGGTCATGATGACCGATTTTTGTGGCCAACCTGCATGGGTGAATTGTTCTACGGTCACGTAGCTACGTCCATTTGCCAGTTGCTGCCATTTATTTTTGATCCAATTGGAGCCACTGACACCGCCAGCAGTAGTGTAATAACGATTTACAATATTGGATAAATCAACAATGGTCTGTCCAATATTGGGCGCTTGCATCTGCGCTAGAAGTGGCGTGACGGTGGTCTGATTGTCTATGGTGTAAGAAGGAGCCAATCCCATCACGCTAGGCGCGGCGGTAAATCCATTTGCTGCGACGTCTAAAGCGGCCCGCCCTTGGGCTTCACTAGCATGCTCCATATAGCCACCACATCGTTTTAGCTTAATGTGGATAGCGCCAGATAGTGCATGTATATCGGTTTGATTCATTTGTACTAAATGGATTTTTTCTTGAGAAGCAAATCCAAGTGAACCTGTTTCAATTATGCGGCTATCTTTAAGTAAGGTGTTCGGAGTGAGGTGTTGTAGTTCGGTGTAGGCGGCGTCACCTAAGGTAATCCAAACTTTTTTGTCCGCCGCATAGAGGCGGTTATTGGCTGCGCAACTGAGAATCAATCCGCATAGTAAATTGAAGGCTAAATTGTATATAAACGTTTTTTTCATGTGGGGCTCCATAAGTTGAGAAATGATGAGTCAACGCGAATTGCGCTCAGGTCGATGATTTCACCGAGCGTTCACGTGATTAATTTCCTTGTGATTTTTTGTGTAATGAGTTCTTATTTAGTGAGCATCGACTTTGCTCGTAGCTAGTAAGCCAGAGAATGCGAGTGATTAAAAGTATATATTGATCTTTACATGTCTTTGTCGCAGCTGAATTTAGTGTGAGCGAAAGAATATTTTGCTGTTTTGAGGTTCGATTCTTATGAGGCGCGTTACCTACAGAAAAACAAGTTTATTAGTGCATTTTGGTTGGAAAAGTAAAAGCTATTTTTCTTTTTTTCTAAGGAATGAAAAAGACATATGGTAAAGATGTGAAATGTTTTTGCTGTCACCATAAGGCGCATGTTTCCTATGGCTACATGTTTTATGTTAAAATCTAAGGTTAGATGAATTCCTGAAATTTTTCTTAACCCTTTCTTTTTATTGGAGTTTTTAGATGGCTATCGAACGTACATTATCAATTATCAAACCTGATGCAGTTGCAAAAAACGTTATTGGTCAAATTTACAGCCGTTTTGAAGGCGCTGGCCTGAAAGTGATTGCTGCTCGCATGATGCATTTGTCACGCGCTGAAGCAGAAGGTTTCTATGCTGTGCACGCTGCCCGTCCATTTTTCAAGGACCTCGTTGAGTTCATGATTTCTGGTCCAGTTATTGTGCAAGCGTTGGAAGGCGAAAACGCGATTTTGACTCATCGTGATTTGATGGGCGCGACCGATCCTAAGAAAGCTGAAAAAGGCACTATTCGTGCTGATTTCGCTGATTCTATCGATGCGAACGCGGTTCATGGTTCAGATGCAGCAGAAACAGCAGCGCAAGAGATTGCTTATTTCTTCCCTGCGTTGAACGTGTATTCACGTTAATTTGTTAGTGGTTTGTAGTTTGTAAGTAGTAGGTTTAAAGTAAAGAAGATGTCAATGGCGGCTCTCACCAATTTGTTAAATTTCGATCCTCAGCAGCTGGTCGCCTATTGTGGCGAGTTGGGTGAGAAGCCGTTTCGCGCTAAGCAATTACAGCGCTGGATACATCAATTTGGCGCTAGTAATTTTGATGAAATGACGGACCTCGCAAAGTCTTTGCGTGAGAAATTATCGGGTCGTGCGCATATCGCGGCACCTGCAGTGATTAGCGATCATACTTCGCTCGATGGTACGCGTAAATGGTTGGTGGATGTCGGGCAAGGTAATGCGGTGGAGACGGTGTTTATTCCCGAAGAGAATCGCGGCACGCTGTGCATCTCCACGCAAGCTGGATGCGCGGTAAATTGCCGCTTTTGCTCTACTGGCAAACAAGGATTTAATCGTAATTTAACTGTCGCTGAAATCATAGGTCAACTATGGATGGCAGAGTTTGAGTTGCGTAGGACTAAGGGCATCGCACCGGGCCCTAAGGGTGAACGACAAATCACCAATGTAGTCATGATGGGTATGGGTGAACCGTTACTCAATTTCGAGCCCACAGTAACAGCACTAAAATTGATGTTGGATGATGTAGAACAAATGTTAGTTCAACACAGAAGCAACATCAAGGAAACAGAATAGTATATAATAGTCTTTTAAAAAGAGACCTTTTTGACGCACAAACA
>JAIELM010000304.1 GCA_019752975.1 Undibacterium sp.
AATGTAGTTGAATCGCACTTGGGCTCTTATCCATCATTCCTTGTCGGGCGTTAAGCTGAACCGTCTGAGGGCTCCCATCGGCCATTTGTTGCAAACCCTCCTGCATCGCTCGACTAGGACGCTGATCGGTGTAGGCTAAATTTGTACCAACCACGGCATTCTGTCTTGGCGCAGTATGTGTTTGCACTCCGGCTTCGAGCCGTTTGGAGACGGTGCTATTCATCGCCAATAAAATAAATTGAGTAGATCCATTTTCTATCTCATTGAAGATCGGCCTGACAGTAAATTTCACATTGTAATCGAGAGTGAAGCCTGATGAAAATTTTGACTACGTCCATTTTCTATCATACAGCCCACAAACTATTGGTAGGATCATAGGTCTAGTTATTGACCAACTTGGTATCACACACTCACCTTAAACCCACAAAAATGGTCTAGAATAATCCGGCATTATCAATAACCAATGGGAAATTTCATGTTAAAAACAATCATCATATTTTTTCTTTCCAGCACATTGATGAGCTACACCGCCCAAGCATCCGACACCATACAATTGGTAACACCAATAAGCCGGGAGCAAGCAGACGACGCGATACGATTGCTGGCAAAGCAGCTTGCAGCCGATTACAAAAACGACGATCGCGAACAATATTTGAATCAGCTATTTCGCCTGCAAATGGTGGCTGAAGATTTTGAAGCTAGCAAGATCAGCATCCAAAATTTGCGCGCGATCCGTAGCACGACTTCTGTACAGCCCCCACTGTATCTTCAATATGAGATTTACGCGGAAGCAAAAATATTAGAAGCTAGAAATTCCTTGCCTTTCAGCGAGGCTTACAAAAAAACATTCCGGAAAATCCTTGCGCAAATCAACGACAAAGCAGCACATCAAGCGATGTTCTCGTTCAGTGGAAATCTTCAATTCATGAAAGACGATCTTGATAAAGCCGTGCAGAAAAACTCCGGAAAAAGTGCTATTACACAGGCCGACGCACTAGAACTCATCCGTAAATATCAGGTTCATCAGGCCTTCAATAGTTTCATGCCGATGACCGATGCATTAATTGCAGAGAACGATGCAGCACGCTACATCATCGATAAAAATTTCGTCATCACCACGCCTGCTGGTGTTCATATTTCCGCGATGATGGTCAGACCTCGCACTCCCGCAGCGCCTCAAACCAGCCTACTCGGCTTCACCATTTACGCCGATGATGATTGGGCGTTTATCGATGCGAAAAAAGCGGCATCACAAGGCTATGCTGGAATTGTGGCTTACACCAGGGGCAAGGGAATTAGTACCGACCAGATCGTTCCGTATGAGCACGACGGCGAAGATGCACGGGCAGTGATTGAGTGGATCAGCCATCAAGCATGGAGCGATGGTCGCGTCGGCATGTATGGCGGAAGTTACAATGGCTTTGCCACTTGGGCGGCGACCAAACATTTGCCGTCAGCACTAAAAGCAATCATGACTTCTGCGACCGCTGCGCCAGGAATTGACATACCGATGCAAGGCAATGTATTCCAGAATTTTCTTTATCCTTGGCTACCTTACGTCACCAATAATAAAACGTTGGATGACGTCAGCTATAACGATCAGAATCATTGGGACACATTAAATAAACGTTGGTATTCATCCGGTCAGGCTTATCGCCTAATGGAAAAAATTGATGGCAAACCCAGTCCATATTTTACTAAATGGCTAGCTCATCCCGGTTATGACGCGTACTGGCAGAACATGATTCCCTATCAGCAGGAATTCGCCCATATCAATATTCCCGTATTGCAAACCACAGGCTATTTTGATGGCGCGCAAGTGGGTGCGCTGTATTATTTGAATCAGCATAGTCGCTATAACAAAAACGCCGATCACACACTTTTGATTGGTCCTTATGAACACCTCTCGATGCAAACCGGTGTTGCCAGAGAAGTGCAGGGTTATGCGATTGACGCGGTCGCGAACATAGATCTTCAAGGGCTGCGTTTTGAATGGTTTGACTATATTTTCAAAGCTGGCAAGAAGCCCGAACTACTGAAAAATAAAATAAATTATCAAGTCATGGGCGGCAATGTGTGGAAGCATTCAGCTTCTCTAAAAGCGATGAGCAATGCGACCATCAAATTTCAGTTGAACCCGACACCGTCTAAAGAGGGATATCGTTTGACCAGAAGTAAAATAATCAAACATAAATTCGTCGAACAACATGTCGACTTCAAGGATCGCCGCGATGTTGATTGGACTGCACCCATGCTATCGATCAACAGCACCCTAGATGCCCACAACGGTATTACTTATGTCAGTGATCCGCTGGTCGAAGCGACAGAACTCAGTGGCTTGTTTTCTGGTCAGCTCGATTTTGTACTTAACAAAGCAGATTTCGATTTCACGATCACGCTTTATGAACGATCAAAAGAAGGGAATTATTTTCAACTAGCATACCAAGTTCAACGTGCGAGCTATGGCAACGATAGACTTAAGCGCAAACTTCTAAAGCCCAACAAGCGCCAGCAAATCAATTTTATGAGTGAACGTCTAACCAGCAGGCAAATGCAACCCGGCAGCCGTCTGGTGATCGTGCTCAGTATCAACAAGCAAGCCGATCAACAGATCAATTACGGTTCTGGCAAAGATGTCAGTGATGAATCAATTACGGATGCACAAACAGCGTTGAAAATTCATTGGTATGGCAGTAGTTATGTGAATATCCCGATCTGGAAAAAGCCCTAACCTAGAAAAAACACGGAGGCTTTTCAACATACGACGAACGCATGTCTGAAAGTGATAGCTCAGCTTCGTTTAGCGCGATGATCAAGACAAAGTCATGTAGCGCATAAAAATTTGACTCACAACAAAGATAGTTAAAAATCGAGATGCGATGATATGGACATCAATAGTTAAAATTTCCCTCATTTGAATTTTACGTTCAAAATAGGGACTCTCGGCAAGCTCACTAAATCTAGGTTAAACAGAAGGAAGATCGATGCGTAATATAGAACCGACGTTCTTGGAATTCATTCGTCTTGTCGTGGTCGCAGATATCGACGATGTGGCGCGCTGTTTAGCGAACAATCCAACTTTTGCCACTACCTCGTTAGACGTAGGTGCAACACGGCAGGAGGCTTCGACCTTCTTCTTCACCGAGATCGCTCACTACATCTACGCTGCAGACACTGCGCTGCATATGGCCGCCGCGGCATTTCGACGCGAAATTGCTGAACTCTTAATTGCCAACGGAGCCAACTGCCGAGCTAGGAATCGACGAGGAGCCGAGCCTTTGCACTATGCTGCCGACACCAATCACTGGAACCCCACGGCGCAATCTGAAGTGATCAGCTATCTCGCGTCGGTCGGCGCCAATGTCAACGCTTTGGATGCCTCAGGCGTGGCACCTCTACATAGAGCTGTACGAACACGATCCTTATCAGCGGTACAAGCGCTCATTGAAGCAGGTGCCAATCCGTCGCAGCCGAACCAAGCAGGATCGACACCATTACATCTTGCGGTTCAGAATACCGGGCGAGGGGGCAGCGGTTCTCAACAGGCAAGGCAACAACAGACAGACATCATCTGTTTCCTGCTGGAGCACGGTGCTAAACCGACTGATCGGGATCACCGAGGAAAACAAGTACTTCAGGCCGCTACGAGCGAATGGATTCGAACACTACTCACCAAAGCTGGCTAAGTAAATAAATAAGTGAGTGAGCGAAGCCATTTCTATACGGTGGCAAACTGATGAGGTCTTTTCCGCGCTTATGCCTGCTAGGTTTGTGTAGCGTTGTTGCTTGGCTTGACTTATGCATAGCACGTCATACACAAGTACGCTACCTATGATTCTTGAAGTTCACTGAATAGTGTCGGTAATGTCAATAATGTCGATTCAAAAAAAGAGACCCAACGATCACCACCCAACAAACTACTGTGCCATCATGGTGAGTGACTATTTGCGCTAGACATTTCTCTTTATTTTATATAGCTATTTTTATACTCTCTTTAACTGCGCCGCCGCGTTGAGCGTCAAACATGGAAATCAAAATAAATCTCAACTGGGAAATCTGATCTAAATCAAGTATGCTTACGTCTTTGATAATTTAAAGATCGATCATCATGAACCGTACCAAGATCGCGCTGTTTTCTATTTTTATTGCTTGCGTAGGACTACTTAGCTTTGCAATGTATTTGCAATTGGTCTTGGATATGCTGCCTTGTCCTTTGTGTGTGCTGCAACGCTATGCTTTTAGTTTAATCGCGGTGTCTAGCTTAATCGCCCTCATCTTTCCAGCGCAACATCGCCGTGCAATGTGGTTTTCCAGTCTAGCTGGATTGATCGGTGTGGGTGCTGCAGGCTATCAATTGTGGGAATTATCCAAGCCTATGGGGTCGTGCGGCGTTGATCCTTGGTCTGGCCCTATGAATCATTTTTTTGTCGCACAAATTTTCCCAGCGATGTTCAAAGCAAATGGCTTATGTGAGACACCTTATGATCCTATTTTAGGTTTATCAATTCCTGCGTGGGCCCTGCTCTGGTTGCTTGCATTGGTAATAGGAAGTATCGTCCTGCTGATCAGCAAGAAGAAAGAGCGCATATTTTTCGCTAAAATCCGTGCTTAAATCCACATAAATCTGCTCGTGAAGTCACAACAACATTCGCATTTTTCAGCTGGCACTAGCCTCGCTCACTGCCAGCAAAATTCGCCTTTAGATGCCCTAGAAACACGCATGCTACTTAGCCACGTGTGCGGCTTAAGTCGGGTGCAGTTAATTACCTGTAGTGAGCACACTTTAAGCCAAGTGCAGGCGCAGCAATTTTCTACATTGTTGCAACAAAGGCTTGCTGGCACACCGATTGCCTATCTACTCGGCAGCCGCGAATTTTTTGGTCTCAATTTCAAAGTCACACCGGACGTACTCATTCCTCGTCCTGATACTGAATTACTGGTGGAATTAGCGCTGCAATATACGCCAACCAATGGGCAGCTACTAGATCTTGGTACTGGCTCAGGAGCGATTGCGATTGCGGTAGGCCATACGCGTTCGGACATCCAAGTCACCGCCAGCGATATCAGTCCGGCAGCGTTGACGGTAGCCAAACACAATGCGACAACGCTACTCATCGACCGTGCGCCGCTTACTTTTTTTACCAGTGATTGGTACAGCCAAATTCCACCGCAGATTTTTAACACGATCGTGAGCAATCCACCCTACATCGTTAAAGACGATCCCCATTTGGACAACGGCGATTTGCGCTTTGAACCCATCAATGCATTGACTGATCACGGTGACGGTCTATCGGCTTACCGTCAGATTATTCAAGGGGCGAGGTCACGCTTGCAAGATTCTGGTTGGCTGCTGATGGAGCATGGTTATGACCAAGCCGAAGCAGTGCAAGCACTGCTAAGGAAAAACCATTTTGAACAAGTCACCAGCTGGCAAGATTTAGCAGGCATTTGGCGGGTGACTGGCGCACGCTATCGCGCTTCTACAGAAGTACTAGCTTAACTAATGCAAGCTTAACTAGAGCAAGCCGAACTAGGCATTGGTGGATTGGGTTAAAATGACTTCGACTGTCCAGCAATGACAGAACTGTAGCATCGTCGCCCCTTGGAGTCTTCATGGCACTGTTTGATCACTTTTTAATTATCGCCATTTTGCTTTGCATTAGCGCGTTTTTTTCTATGGCGGAGATTTCCTTGGCGGGTGCCCGCAAAGGTAAATTACAACTCTTAGAAGCCGAGGGCGAGACCCGCGCTACGCGAGTACTACAACTCCAACAAGAACCGGGACATTTTTTTACGGTAGTGCAAATTGGTCTCAATGGCGTCGCCATTTTAGGCGGTATCGTCGGCGAGCAAGCCTTGACCCCCTATTTCTCTAGCCTGATCCACGCGCTCTTTGGCACGGCCATTTGGTTAGATACGGCGGCCTTTATCAGCTCCTTCATCTTCGTCACTACACTCTTTATTTTATTCGCTGATTTGATTCCTAAACGCATCGCCATGACCGCACCGGAATCGGTGGTGCTATTGGTCCTAACACCCATGCTATGGTGCGTGAGCTTATTTAAACCCTTAGTATGGTTTTTTAATGGCTTATCTAATCTGATTTTTAGATTATTGAATATCTCCACTGTGCGCGATGATCAAATCACGTCGGATGAAATATACGCGATGGTGGACGCGGGTGCAGAAGCGGGCGTTTTGCAGGAGCGCGAGCATCATATGATAGGTAACGTATTCGAACTAGAAAGCCGCACCGTCCCCTCCGCCATGACGCAGCGCGACAATATCGTTTACTTTAATTTGCAAGACAGCGACACCGTGATACGGCAAAAAATCGCCGAGCACCCACACACCAAGTTTTTAGTCTGCGACAATCAAATTGATAAGGTCGTCGGCTATGTGGAATCCAAAGATATTTTAAAGCGTGTATTAACCAATCAGGCATTTACCAAAGTACAAGAACTCTCTTTGCGCACCGCTTTGGTGGTGCCAGACTCACTCACACTCTCGGACATGCTAGAACAATTTAAGGGGACGCGGGAAGACTTTGCGGTAATCTTAAATGAGTATGCCTTGGTGGTTGGTGTCATTACCTTAAACGATGTATTAAGCACGCTGATGGGCAATTTAGTTCATCCCTTTATGGAGGAACAAATCGTACAACGTGATGCCAATTCATGGTTGATTGACGGCGCCACTACCATAGAAGATGTATGCCGTGCCTTGAGTATCGACAGCTTACCCGAGCAAGGTAATTATGAAACCATCGCTGGCTTCATGATGACCATGCTCAAAAAAATTCCCAAACGCACCGATTATGTCCAAATTGGTGACTATAAATTTGAAGTGGTCGATATCGATCACTACCGTATTGATCAATTATTGGTGGTACGCTTGACTTCTGACGCCCCGCCAAGCAGCAATGAATATAAACCATGAACATTAATACCGACAAAAACCAACTCGACCTCACACTAATCCACCGTTACTTATCACAAGAAAGTACTTGGGCACTCGGCATACCTTTAGCCACGGTTCAACGATCGATAGAAAATTCTCTGTGTTTTGGTGGTTATGAAAATGGCCAGCAAATCGCCTTCGCCCGAGTAGTGAGCGACTACGCCACTTTCGCTTATCTGATGGATGTCTTTGTGCTGCCCGAGCATCAAGGGAAAGGTCATAGCCACCAACTCATGCATGCGGTGAAGACGCATCCCGATTTACAAGGCCTACGCCGCTTTATGTTAGCCAGCTCGAACGCGCGTGGTCTATATCAACGCTACGGCTTTGAGGCATTAGGTAAGCCTGAGATTATGATGGAGATTAATGTGCCGAATGTGTATCAGGGGTGAGAAATTCTGCGTTGAATGATCGCATCGTCATCCTCACATTCGGCGTAAATCATCTAAGCGAAAATACACACGGAGTGTTATTCAGCGACACAATGACACGGTTTTTGCACGCTTATCTTAAACGAGACTTAACAAAGCGCTCTTCAAGTCTGGATAAGTAAAAGTCCATCCCTGCCCGAGCAAACGCTCAGGATAAACCCGCTGTCCTTCCAGTAGCAAATCCGCTTGCTCGCCCAGCACCAAACGCATAGGAAATCCGGGTGTCGGTATCCAATATGGTCGGTGCAAAATGGCCGCTGCGGTTTGACTAAATTGTGCTTGCGTCAGTGCTTGTGGTGCGGTGAAATTGTACGCGCCCTCGCCGCCCGTGGGCGATAAATGCCAAAGATGCGCGATGCCTCGGATCACGTCATGAACATGTATCCAGGAGATCACTTGTCGACCGCCGCCCAAGGCACCGCCTAGGCCCAATTTTATCGGTAACAACAACATCGGCAATGCACCTTGCTGTCCTAATACCAAACCAAAGCGCATACACGCTACCACCACACCGTAGGCCTTGGCGGCATGCGCAGCGGCTTCCCATTCTTGGCAAAGTTGCGACATAAAGATAGCTTGTGCTGGGCTATTTTCATTTAAAGTTTCCGTGGCATTTTGTTCTTGAATCCCATAATAGCCAATCGCGGAGGCTGATAATAATAGTCGAGGTGGCTGCTCGGTTCTAGCTATCCAACTAACGATATTTTTTGTGGTTTCAACTCGACTCTTGAGTAAAACTGCCTGTCTTTTTTGCGTCCAACGCCAACCTAGGATGCGCGCTCCAGCCAGATTAATGACTACGTCGATTTTCTGCTTAGATGGCAACTCATCTAAACTCGATATACATCTTAGGCCACCTCCAAAAATCCAAGCGGCACGTTTTGCATCACGTGTCAGCACCGTCACTTGTTGACCATTTTTGAGCAGCGCCTTAATTAAATTCTGCCCTACAAAGCCGGTCGCTCCAGTAATTAAAACATGCTCGGCATGATCACTGAAATGTACTTGCTCTAGTGATTTTTGCTCTTCGCTAGTGGCAAACCTCGCTAACGCGCGCGCAGCAAAACTATCACGCAGTCCCGACATGCCGACTCCTACCCCGCACAACACCAGGAACCAACTCAAACCTCCATGCCATACAAAAACCAACTCAGTAGAAGCTGACAACCACAAGGGGATATTCAAGATCAGCAAACAAACAAACGCGCCTCCATTCATCGCTAAAATGGTGTGGGTTATTCTTTCGGTGGCGGGCAACAAGCGCGTCCTATCTTCCACCACAAAATCCCACAGCGTCAATACAATTTCTATGCCGAGCAAACACACCAGCAGCACGGCAAAAACGCCATTCCATTGCCATCCCGCCAGTCCTATAAACAAGAGGCTATAAAGAAGCGAGCGAATGGCATGAATCGATAACTCTAATCGCGCATTCATTCTTTGTGGTAGCGCTTCGCTCAGCTCATGATGGTAGATGGTGTCGAAGGCGCCTAAAATACCTTGTACGGCCATGAGTTGCAGTGCTAGTAAGTGGGTATTCACAGGTGCTCCTTATGTTGATTTTCACGAATACCGCTCCCACCATCCAACCACCACAGAGCCGACAAAGCCGGTAACATCAACACTAAAGCGATCACATCCACCCATACATGAAGCATGACCTTGGCTTGCATTGAAATGGCGATATCTTGCGGCGCCCAAAGCAGCATGCCTAGAATCAAACTCCCCCATGCAAAGCGGCTGCGATACCGATCTCCCATCAGCACCAACGCTCCCATCCAAAGTGCTAAATTCTGTAGCGTTGCACCAAACAGGCTGATCCACCAAATCTGCTGTTGCCTTGCCGCTGCTGGTGCAACATGGCCCCAAAAGGCATTTTCTATACCCAGATGATAGTCGTTGAAAAAGGCATGATCACTGATCCAAGCCAAACTCATGCCAGCGACGAAATGCAAGATCACCGCGCCTAACATCCATCTCACCAACCAAGGACGTAGGGGATTTTTTATCGAGTTTTGATTCACTTATTTCCCCAAAAACGGATGTTCAGTTCGGCACACATTTTCGCTACAAATTGGTAATGCCTTCAACCCCATCCACGCTGAAATACGATACCGGTTGCGCGCAAATTTTCGATACAAATACGTCAGCGGCCGACGCAGCATCGGTATGCGCAAAGGGAAAACCAAATAAGCTTTATCGACTAAAGTATAGGCTTTGATCATACTATCGATTCCTACCAATAGCTTGCCATCCGCAGTCAGGCTGTGTAACTCGCTATCCAAAGCCACCATGTCCACACCTAAGAATGCAGGGTCAAAATTAGATTCAGCAATATCGACAAAAGCGAGATTTCCTTTTCGATTCCAACTCCTTAGGCGCTGCATTTCACGATCACAAAATGGACAGCGACCATCGTAAAATAAAGTGAGTTCGGCGGTTTTCATGATTTTTTTACTTTCTCATCAGAACCCAATAATTTCGCCACCTTGCCGCCCATTTTTATGAAGCGTTTTAAGGTGGCAGGAGGTAAGTGTTTGTAGTCATCGTAGGTGTTGCCTAACATTTCCATAAAATCCAAGACCTGCCCCATCTTAGCGCGAGTTGACTTAGCCAAAGCGACATCATCCTCGGCTTCTATCATGCACTCTCGTAGCACAGTTAAAGTAGGATCGATTTCACGGCGTTTACGTTCTTCCATAATCACTCTGAAAATTTCCCAGACATCCTGTAGCGCGACGAAATGGTCACGTCTATCCCCCATTAGGTGAGTGGTTTTGACTAAGCCCCAGCTTTGTAATTCCTTCAAACTATTGCTCACATTGGAACGTGCTACACCTAAAGTCTCCGCAATGATTTCGGCGGTAATCGGCTGCTCCGCCAAAAACAACAGAGCATGAATCTGCGCCACGGTGCGATTAACTCCCCAGCGGCTTCCCATTTCGCCCCAATGTAGGACATACTTTTGCATGGTAGCGCTGAGTTGCATCGAATTTGACATGGAATTTTGCACAATAATTTCCCTAATTTCTGTTATTACAGAAATTAAATACCGAATTGACGCAAAAGTCAACTTATTAGCGTCAGATACCACACTCTGTCAAGACTGGCGCAATCCCAAAAACTGCGTATCATCGTGCGCTTGAACCATTTCTAGGACTTACGCAAAATTGTGCTAGCGAATACAACAACGCCAGCGTCTGTTTCACCGTCCTCAACTATTCCATTAATTTATGCTGCCTTCCATTGAACAACGTCTCGCTCTAGAACTCGCTGCTAAACCTGTGCAAATTGCTGCTGCTGTTGGCCTCTTAGATGAAGGTGCTACCGTGCCCTTTATTTCCCGTTATCGTAAAGAAGCCACCGGAGGCTTAGATGACACCCAATTGCGTTTATTAGAAGAACGTTTGCGCTATTTACGTGAATTGGAAGAGCGACGCGCAGCTATTATTTCGTCTATCGAAGAACAAGGAAAAATGACTCCCGCGCTACTCGATGCGATTAGTCACGCGGAAGATAAAACCCGCTTAGAAGACTTGTATCTACCGTATAAACTCAAGCGTCGCACCAAGGCGCAAATTGCGATAGAAGCCGGCTTACTACCTTTGGCAGAGGCGCTATTGAACGACCCAACACAAGTACCAGAAACGCTAGCCGAAACTTATCTCAAACCCGCTTTCAGCACGACCAATGGTGACAATCCTGGTGTTGCTGATGCTAAGGCAGCACTAGACGGCGCACGTCAAATCTTGATGGAACGCTTTGCTGAAGATGCCACCCTGCTTCAAACGATTCGTGAATATTTAATCGAGCACAGTGTGGTCGAGACTACGGTGGTTGCAGGCAAAGAAGATGCTGGCGCTAAATTTAGCGATTATTTCGCTTACACTGAGAATTGGAACACCATCCCATCACACCGTGCCTTAGCGATTTTTCGTGGCCGTCGGGAAGAGTTTTTGAGTGTCAATCTACGGCTAGATACCGAAGAGGAAAAACCCAAGTGGGACGCACCACTCAATCCTTGCGAAAGCCGTATCGCAGCGCATTTTGGCATCAAAAATAATAGCAGAGCGGCAGATAAATGGCTGGCCGACACGGTACGCTGGAGCTGGC
>JAIELM010000445.1 GCA_019752975.1 Undibacterium sp.
GAAGCCTTTGTGCGTATGGCGCACGCCATCGTGGTGTTTCCGGGTGGAGCGGGGACCGCGGAAGAAATCTTATACTTATTGGGAATACTACTGCATCCCGATAATAAGGATCTGCCTTTCGTAGTGATTTTTACTGGACCTGCTTCGGCAAAGGATTATTTTGCGCAGATTGATACTTTTATCTGTGCGACGCTGGGTAGTGAGGCGCAAGCGAAGTACAGAATTATTATTGACGACCCAGCGCAAGTTGCTCGTGAAGTGCAAGCGGGAATTGTCGCGATACGTGCTTTTAGAAAACGACGGGGAGATGCTTATTACTTCAATTGGTTATTGAAAATCGATCCTGAATTTCAACATCCGTTTGAGCCTAGCCATGCCAATATGCGCTCATTAGCGCTGCATAAAAATCAGGCGCCTCATCTTTTAGCAGCCAATTTGAGGCGTGCTTTTTCTGGGGTTGTTGCGGGTAACGTTAAGAACCAAGGTATTCGAGCGATAGAACAATATGGTCATTTCGAGATATGCGGTGATCCATTGATCATGCACGCGATGGACGTTTTATTGGACTCGTTTGTCCGCCAAAGCCGTATGAAGTTACCGGGAAAAGTGTATGTTCCTTGCTATAAAGTAATAAAATAGTATTCCACTTGGGTCTGGCGCCAAGGTTTTTTGGCTTCCTTAGTGTAGCTGGACACATTTTGTTGCGCGGAAAATAAATAGATAAACATTTCTGTTGGGAATGAGTGTTTCTCAAGGAAAAAGTAGCATAATTAGACTACCGAAATATTTTGCTACCTGAGGTCTCACATAAAAGGATGATAGACATGAGCACTGTACAACATGAAGTCGATGAACGGACTAACCTCATCAGTTCAAATAAATTCGAATTGCTGCTGTTTAGATTAGGCTTGGACGCTGCGACTAATCGGTCCGAGTTATTTGGTATCAATGTGTTTAAGGTACGTGAAATTGTGGCGATGCCAGAAATTACGACCGTCGCCGGCGCGCCACCACATAATCTTGGT
Source organism: Undibacterium sp. (assembly GCA_019752975.1). Classification (GTDB taxonomy): domain Bacteria; phylum Pseudomonadota; class Gammaproteobacteria; order Burkholderiales; family Burkholderiaceae_D; genus Undibacterium. The sequence continues at coordinate 1,026 of JAIELM010000445.1, forward strand.
GTGGTTAATTTGCGTGGACAGATTATCCAAGTGATCGATTTGGCTTCGGTCGTCGGGCGTAAGCCGGCCACAGGATTAAATATCATGTTAGTGACTGAGTTTGCCCGCTCTACACAAGGCTTCGCGGTCGAATCGGTCGAGGAGATTGTACGTTTGGACTGGCGTCATGTGCTTTCAGCCGAATCATCCTCGGCAGGTGGACTGGTGACCAGTATTGCCCGTTTGGACGGCGATTCCGACACCACTCGCCTAGCTCAAGTGCTTGATGTAGAACAGATTTTGCGTCAGATTACGCCGCGTGATGTGAAAGATGTTGATTCTGAGACGATAGGGGCAAAACTGGCCATGAAAGCGGGTGCAGTGATTTTGGCAGCGGATGATTCCGCCGTGGCTCGTGGTTTGATTAGCCAAGCTTTAGAAGCCATAGGCGCGCCGTTTATCATGACAAAAACTGGCAAGGAATGTTGGGAGAAACTGCAGGCGATAAGCCAAGCCGCGCAGGCGGAGGGTAAACCACTGATTGAACGAGTTGCCCTAGTGCTGACGGATTTAGAGATGCCAGAAATGGATGGATTCACTTTAACTCGTAATATCAAACAAGATGATCGTTTTAAAGATATACCCGTGATTATTCACTCCTCCTTGTCCGGCACGACTAACGAAGATCATGTGAAGAGCGTAGGCGCGGACGCATACGTGGCTAAATTTGTGGCAGAGGATCTCGCTGCGACCATACGTAGGGTGATGAAACATTGATTTGATCGACAGAGAAAAACGCCGTTGACATCAATTTGATCTCAACGGCGTTTTTTATTTAGCCCTAATTCGGAGTATCATGCGTCTCTTGTAAATTCAAGGAAAAAATCATGGAACAGTTCATGACATATGAAGCGTATTTAGACGAAGTCACCACTTTACTCACCGAAATGTACAATATCAACGACGAGGCTGCGATTAAATATGTGATGCGTGCACAGGCTGCAAATTATTTTAGCCCTCATGACGACCACGAAGAAATGCGCACTCAAGATCGAGCCATGCAGGACGCCAAGACTGTCTATGAAACTAGAAATAAATCGCGGCCGGAAATCTTCAAGAAATAAGTTAAACCTTCTCCATTTCATGCGCGTCTAAGGCAATGACATGGGTTTGAATTTGCCCTTTTTCATCGTGCCATTCACGCATTACGCAGGCTTGTCCTTCCTCATCGATAGCAATGATTTTGAAAAAATTGCCGACCATGGATTCGATTAAGATGCGCTCGTCCTCAGGGAAGTCTTGAATAAATTCGGCACTCAAGGTGATAATGCGTACGATGTCGCCCAGGGAGACAATTTGCTGACGATGGTCGAAAATGACGGATTCACTCATAATTTTGGTATTGGAAAGTAAAAACGCATGCTAACACAATCTATCGTCATGATCGATTTTGAAACCACGGGAATGAGCCCTGATCAGGGAGATCGCGTTACCGAAGTGGCCGCTATACGGCTACGAAATGGCGTTATCGTGGATCGCTATGTGTCTTTGATCAATTGTCAGGTCCGTGTTTCCTCGTTCATTACCCAACTGACTGGTATCACCCAGACGATGGTTAATCAAGCTCCCCCAGTCGCGAAGGTGATGCCGGAGTTATTGGCGTTTATCGGGGACGATTTTCTCGCTGCTCACAATGCCAGTTTCGATGAAAAATTTTTACTCGCCGAGACTGCGCGCCTAGGTTTGCCGACGCGGCACAAGGGCTTAGTTTGTTCAGTCAAGTTGGCGCGCCGTTTACGTCCTGGATTACCGTCTTATTCTTTGGGGCCGTTGGCGGCTCACTTGGGTATACGCTTTAATGGAAAAGCACATAGAGCTGAAGCCGACGCGGAAGTTGCTGCCAATCTTCTGCTGAACTTGGGTGTGCATTTAAATGAACAACACCCAAAGCTTGAAGTGACACCTTCATTGTTTGAAAAAATTAATAAACTCAGCGCGGCTAAAGTACCAGCTTATTTAAGCGACTTACAACAAAGTGATGGTTCGGTAAAAATAAAACGTAAGAAGTCGGCTAAGGAGGTAATGCCCGTTCGGTTTCGCCACTACAAAGGCGGCATTTATCAACTCGTATGTGAAGCCACCCAGGAGTCGGATTTAAGTCCGGTGATCGTGTACAGCGCACCTGATGGTAGTTTGTGGACTAGACCGAGATCCGTTTTCTTTGAAATGATAGAAGTGAATGGTCAACGCATGCAGAGGTTCACCGAGATTTAGCGTAGGGAAGTGCGGATTTATTCCATATAAATCCACACTTCCCTAGAATTTTGCCCTTAAACTTAATTGAAAAGCAGAAAAATTATGAGCATCAAATCAGATAAATGGATACGCCGGATGGCAGAGCAACACGGCATGATAGAGCCATTTTCGCCGGAGCAGGTTAGGCATGAAAATGGACAAAAAATCGTTAGTTATGGTACTTCTTCCTACGGTTACGACATTCGTTGTGCTGATGAATTTAAAATTTTCACCAATATCAATAGTACGATTGTCGACCCAAAGAATTTTGATGAAAAATCATTTGTCGATTTTAAAGGCGAGGTTTGTATCATTCCTCCCAATTCATTTGCCTTAGCTCGCACGATAGAATATTTTCGCATTCCGCGTAGTGTTCTGACTATTTGTTTGGGAAAATCCACTTATGCGCGCTGCGGCATCATCGTTAATGTCACCCCGTTTGAGCCGGAATGGGAAGGTTATGTAACGCTAGAATTTTCTAATACTACGCCATTGCCGGCCAAAATATATGCGGGTGAGGGTTGTGCCCAAGTGCTGTTTTTTGAAAGTGACGAAATTTGCGAAACTTCATATAAGGATAGAGGGGGCAAGTATCAAGGGCAAACAGGGGTGACGCTGCCTAAGGCCTAAATTTGCAGCTTTTTTTGCAGCCTTTAAAGCAAATCTTATTTAATTTTCTCTTGTCCGTCTGCTAGAATCACCTATCTCTTACAGCACTTAGGAAGAACAGCGGATGGATGCCTCACTAGAACAAAAAGAGCAAAAAGAACAATTACGTCTACAGCTACGTCAAGCTGCTTTGGAATATCACGAATTTCCAAGCCCCGGCAAAATTAGTGTCACCCCCACGAAACAACTCACTAATCAGCGCGATCTCGCTCTGGCCTATTCACCAGGTGTCGCCGCTCCCTGTGAGGAAATTGCGTCTGATCCAAGCGCCGCTTTCAAATACACCGCTAGGGGTAATCTAGTCGGGGTAATTACCAATGGTACTGCGGTTTTGGGTCTAGGTAACATCGGTCCATTGGCTTCTAAGCCGGTAATGGAAGGCAAGGGCGTACTGTTCAAAAAATTCGCCGGTATCGATGTGTTCGATATTGAAATCAACGAGTCCGATCCAGATAAATTGGTCGACATCATTGCTTCTTTAGAGCCTACTTTTGGCGGGATTAATTTAGAAGATATCAAAGCGCCAGAATGTTTTTACATCGAACGTAAGTTGCGTGATCGAATGAAAATTCCGGTCTTTCATGACGATCAACACGGCACCGCCATCATCGTCGGCGCGGCTATCACTAACGGCCTTAAGGTGGTAGGTAAAGATCTTAAGCATTGCAAATTAGTCGTATCTGGTGCTGGTGCGGCGGCTTTGGCTTGTTTAGATTTAATCGTGGATTTGGGTTTTCCAATTGAGAATATTTTTGTTACCGATTTAGCTGGCGTGGTCTACAAGGGGCGTGTTGAACTCATGGACCCAGACAAAGAACGCTTCGCACAAGAGACTTCAGCACGATGTTTGAAGGATGTGATGCAGGATGCGGATATCTTTTTAGGACTATCAGCCGGTGGCGTGTTAAAACCAGACATGGTTAAATTGATGGCCGCCAAACCCATCATCCTCGCTTTAGCCAATCCTACACCAGAGATTTTGCCGGAGGAAGTTAAGTCGGTACGTGACGATGCGGTGATGGCGACCGGGCGTTCGGATTTTCCCAATCAAGTGAATAATGTCTTGTGTTTTCCGTATATTTTCCGCGGCGCTTTGGACTGTGGTGCTACCACCATTACCCGAGAAATGGAAATCGCGGTGGTGCACGCGATTGCCGATTTAGCCCAAGCAGAACAATCGGATGTTGTGGCGTCTGCGTATGGCATAGCGAATCTCTCGTTTGGTCCAGAGTATCTGATCCCTAAGCCTTTTGATCCACGTCTTTTGATTAAAATCGCACCCGCGGTAGCGCAAGCGGCGCAAGATTGTGGGGTAGCAGCGCGTCCGATTGCGGACATGCAAGCGTATATTGATAAGCTACAACAGTTCGTGTATCACAGCGGCACTTTCATGAAGCCGCTATTCCAGATCGCCAAACGAGCACCAGATGCTAAGAAACGTATTGTCTTTGCTGAAGGGGAAGAGGAGCGTGTGTTGCGCGCTGTTCAAGTGGTGGTCGACGAAAAATTGGCCAAGCCTATACTTATTGGTCGCCCTTTGATCTTAGAGAAACGCATAGAAAAATTTGGTCTGCGCTTGCGTAGTGGTGTCGATTTCGAAGTAATTAATCCAGAGATGGATGCGCGTTATCGCGATTACTGGCAGACCTATCATCAAATGGCTAGTCGTGCAGGTGTGACCGAGCAATACGCCAAGTTGGAAATGCGTCGTCGTCACACCCTCATCGGTTCTATGGCAGTGCATAAGGGCGATGCCGACGGTATGATTTGCGGAACCTTTGGAATTGGTAGCTTGCATCTGTTTTACATTAATCAGGTTTTGGGCAAGCGAGCAGGTGTTAATGTCTATGCTGCGATGAATGGTTTGGTTTTGCCAGATAGACAGTTAGTCTTAGTCGATACTCACATCAACGAGAATCCTAGCGCCGAGCAAATCGCAGAAATCACGATTTTGGCAGCAGAAGAGATGCGCCGTTTTGGTCTTCAACCAAAAGCCGCATTACTCTCTCATTCCAATTTTGGTTCTAGTAATAGCGAATCGGCTCAAAAAATGCGTAAGGCTTTAGCGATAGTTCAACGCGATGCACCTGATTTGGAAATTGACGGTGAAATGCACGGAGATACGGCATTGGACGCTGACTATAGACGAAAAATAATGCCAAACTCAGGTCTAAAAGGCGATGCTAATTTGTTGGTCATGCCCAATATTGATGCTGCGAACATCGCCTATAATTTACTTAAAACTGCTGCTGGCAATAATATTGCAATCGGCCCGATTTTATTGGGTTGTGCTAAGCCGGTGCATATTTTGACCTCTTCTGCTACTGTAAGGCGTATCGTTAATATGACTGCTTTGTGTGTGGTTGATGCGGTTGCACAACGATAGTTTATCGGTATTTTATATTGGTATTTCGTCGTAAAAAAAGCCATCGATTTTTTCGATGGCTTTTTTATAGGACTTACGCAAAATTGCGCTGGCTAGGCGCGGAGTTGAAGGCAGTACTTTAATGCGACGAGGCAAACGCAACAACGCCAGCGTCTGTTTTGCGTAAGTCCTGTTTTATTTTAGTGTACTAGTTAGCTTAATGTTGGTGTGACCAAGTGACCTCGCTTGATGCTAAATAAGCGGCGACCGTCGCCTGATTGCCTGTGGCATGTTTCTTTACCTCGCCGCAATCGCAAATGCCTTGATACGGTTGGATGTGCGAGCAAGCGGATACTTTTTGCAAAAAAACTTTGACCGCTTTGCCACAGGCGATACATTTAAAAGTGAGGATGCGGGCGGGTTTATTCATGGTGCTCTGATCGTAGTAATTGCAGAAAAACGTATTTTAGCTGGTTTTTGATTTCAAGCGCCAAAGCGAAGTCACTTCTGCCGCTCGCGCACTGTGTAAAGGATCATCGCCATCTTTCGTTTTCGGATGATGCGGCTTGATGTCGTGTTTTTCTATTAGCTGCAAATTACCGGCTGAAATCCATGCAAGAAGATCGTCTGCTTGGCGCAGTGCCAGATGCTCCGCAAAATCTGACATGATGAGCCAAGCTTCGCCCTCGGGTTCTAAATGTGCCGACACGCCTTCTAAAAAACCACGCAACATTTGACTCTCAGGATCGTATACAGCATGTTCTATGGTCGTATTAGGGCGCGCTGGTAGCCAAGGTGGATTGCAAACGATGAGCGGTGCTCGTCCTTCGGGAAAGAGATTGGTTTGGATTAATTCGACTTGCGACTGGCAACCTAAATGGCTAAGGTTTTCTTGAGCACAGACTAATGCACGCGGATCGAGATCGGTCGCAATGATTTTCTTTACCCCACGTTTGGCTAATAATCCAGCTATGACGCCGGTGCCAGTTCCTATGTCAAAAGCCAGTGTTAGGGAAGGTAAGGGAGCGTTCGCCAGCAGCTCTAAATATTCTCCCCGTATTGGCGAAAACACGCCGTAATGTGGATGTATCTTTGCTTCGAGCGAGGCGATAGATACACCGGTTTTACGCCACTCATGCGCACCTATCAGTCCCAATAATTCACGTAAACTTGCCACGAAAGGCGTGCTTGAGTGCCCGTAGGCTTCTTGGCACGCAAGACTAACATCGGGGGCGCGGCGTAATGGAATTTGATAATTTTCGTCAAAGGGAATTAAGAGCATAGACAAGACGCGTGCTTTTTGTGCTTGCGCTTGTCGGTACAAGTGAAAAGCGGGTGTCGCAGTGGTTTTTGCGGTGGTCGATGGGTCTTTTTTTTTGTCGACTTTTTCAGCTTTTTTTCTATCGATACGACGAGCCAATGCCTGTAATAATTGTTTGGCATTTTGAAAATCGCCGCGCCATAATAGGGCGCATCCTTCGCATGTTAGGCGGTAGGCCGCGTCCGCCGTCATCGTATCATCAGCGATCTGTACTCTTTTAGGCGGGGGCGCACCATTCTCTGAATGCCAGCGTAACGAGCATGGAAGGGTATTCTCTATCCAATGTATGAGTGTGTCAGGGACGGGGGAGGTGGTCATTGGCGTTGCCTATTCTTCAAAACGACTAAACCCGAAGTGTAGCAAATCGCTGCCTTGAAGGGCGGAAAAGCGTAAGCTCTTCCACTGACTGGTCAAGATTTAAGTCGCTGCGTGCTTGGTACAGCGACTATTTTTCATAATTTTTTTATTTCCATTTGCGTTTGCTCAGCTCTTCAGTAATGAAGCTTGCAAATAGGGCTTGACCGAGAGGTGTTGGGTGCACAGTATCGGCGAAAAGATATTTGCTAGTGTCGCCTGCAATTAAATTATTGGCCGAGCATACTAAAGACGAACCTAAAGGGTTTTTGGGCGAGGTCAAGTCACATGCAGGTGTGGTGGCATTAATTATGCCGTAGGCTGTGGGGTTGGCCGCATAGTCGCGGAAACGGGTGAATAGGTCGACTAATAACACGTTGTCATTGCCTGCTAAGCCGGCCAATAAACGGGCATTAAAAGTCACTGTCATGCCATTCAATAAAGTCTGTGTGTCAGTGCTTTGTACTAAGGCACTCGGTGTCTTGGAAAGATCAGGGAGGTTGACTACGGCTACATATTTAGCGCCTTTAGCAAGAACCATCGTATTGATGTAACCAGCTAACTCTGTGCCTGCGGTCCCCATTGCGTCGACATAAGTTTGCGCATTGGCTTTCGCATATGCTGCACCAGCTGCTGCACCCACGGTGGGCGTCAAGGTAGTGACGGCGGCGGCTACGCAAACTGTTTGAGCCTCGGCAGGTTTGCATGTGCCGTTGGCGATTTCTTTTGGAATTTGCCCCGGTACTGCAGCTTTGACTGCCTCACCCGCGGCGGCTGTCGCTGCTGCTGATAGGGTGCTGGCTTGGATAAATCCATCATTGGCACCTGCCAGAATAAATACAATTTCAGTTCCGCTAAATTTGCCACCGGAGGCATCTAAGTGGTTTTGAATTTGCCTAACTACTGGAACAGTCAGTTGCCCAAGGATAGCGTTGTTTCCGCCTAATAGTTTGTTACCTGGCCCTACGAAATTGGTCACCCGTGCACCACCTTGAGCGTAGCCAGTGCAACCCACATTGTTTTTAACGGGCACGCTAAAACCTTGTGAGGCCAAGCCGTCCAAGCCTGTTTGCGCTGCACATGGAGCAGACTGACCGAGGTCGGCTGCAACAATTTCTGTCCAGTTTTTTGCGCTTGCACTATTGATGGTGTATTTGCCGCCGCCTAGTGCTGCTACGGTGCCGACTTTATACGTACCAACATCACTCAAACTATCGCCAAAGGAGACTTGTGAGCTAAATTTAATTTTAGGGGCGGGATCTACTGCACTGCTACCACTACCGCCGCATGCGGCAAGTGTTGCGAGGGTGGCGATAGAAATAAGACTGAGGGTGATTTGCTGTGTACGCATTGGGTCTCCGTGGGAAGTTAAGCCTTCGCTAAGCGAAAGGTAGGCTAAGTTGTTTTAGTGTGTCAACTATAATATGTTAAACCGTTCAGTCTATGGGGTGAGCTGTGCAATAAAACGACAACGAAATTTAGAAGAGGTATTCGAAAACACTAAGGTGTAGTGGGGAATTTTTCGTACTTTAATAGTACCCATATTGATGCGCAGATTTAAGGGGTTTACATAGGTAAGATCGAGGAATTTTAAACAAAACTAAGATTCATTGTGTAATACATTTGTCGGCGTATCTATTTTGCGACAAACATTCAATTGAGTACGGCGATCCTATACAAATTAGGTGATCAATGTCATATTTTGCGCTGTGAACTTAGGGCAGAGCTGTATTTGTTCGTTCTGACGACTTTTTTTATCAAAAAATAACTCATGATGGAGATCGGTAAAATGAAACTAAAACTTCTTGCATTGACAATAGGAGCGTGTTTTGCGGCTCCCGTTTTGGCACAGTCTAGCGTGACCATATACGGTATCTTAGACGCAGGGATACACATCAATAACAGTGGCAATGGTACGCAAACAAAAATGGTGAGTGGTATTGCTGATGGCTCTCGTTTGGGGTTCAAAGGAACTGAAGACATGGGTGGCGGCTACAAGGCGATTTTTAATCTGGAAGCGCGGGTTGAATTGGATACTGGTGGTAACAAAGCTGGCAACATCAGTGACTATCAAGGGTATGCCTTGACTAAGGGTATGGATTTTCCAGATTTTGGTAGCCCAGCGTTAAAAGGCGCGGCCGCCCAAACTTTGGCTGGTGTGCGTGCTGGTTTGCAGCCTAAATATAATGTAAATGCGACGACTTCTGCCATTTTGAATCGTGGCGGCGGCCCTGATGGTGGCTTATTTGATCGTACCGCCTACGTCGGATTGATTACGCCGGTGGGCGGGATTTTGGCTGGACGCATGTACACTCCCGCGTATGAGGTGTTTGCAATGGCAGATACTTTTGAAGTTGGTATGGCCGGCACTTGGGGTGGTATCACAGGAGGTACGGGTGGCCTGTTGACGGCTGGTGTGGCGATTCGTTCGAATAAGTCGCTACAGTATCGTATGGAACTTCCTAATGGTATTGCGGCCGCAGTAATGTACGGTTTTAAGAATTCTGGCTATGTTGGTTTGGACAAAGAGTTCTATGCCGCCAATGTACGTTACAAGGCGCAAGGTTTTGATGTGGGCGTTGGTTATAATCGCGGCAATAACACTGATGGATCACGTGGTTTGGTAACAGCGATTGTGGGTGGATCTTATAGCATGGATGCATTTAAGTTTTTTGCCGGCTATAAGACGATGAAAAACGACAATTCTATTTTGTTGCCTGTGTTCAATGATGTTTGGGATTCTGACATTCTACCTGGCTTAAAAGCGGGTGGTGTACCAGCGGCAGTACAGGCGGCTTGGACTAGTGTTTTTCGCACCAGTATCGCCAAGAATTTTAAGCTTGATGCCACCAGTTATAGCCTAGGCTTGCATTATAAAATTGGGGAAGGACGTATTATGACTTCAGTTAGTCATCAAGACGATAAAACCTTATCCAACAGCGATGCTACGCAGTACGCCTTAGGTTACGATTATAATTTGTCGAAACGTACTGACATTTACGCGGTGGTTGCGTACATCAAAAATCAAAATGATGGTCAGTATTCACCCGGTGCGGCCAGTGCTCCTGGTGGTTTTACTGAGCGCCCTGGAGAAGCGGCAAGGACCTTGCAGTTTGGGATGAGACATAGATTCTAATTTGTTCTTCGCTGTTGAATCTACCATCTAAAAAAGAGCGTCGAGTGAAGTATAAGCTCGGCGCTTTTTTCTTTAGTTATTGCGCTACCTGATTGCGTCCGCGTTCCTTGGCTCTATACAGAGCCGCGTCGGCGCTGGCAATAACTGCAAAGCCGTCCTGTCCCGCCGTAAGGGTCGCTAATCCTAGGGATGCAGTAATGTGAGGCGAGGGGTACATTTTTTCGTCTAATACCTTG
>JAIELM010000044.1 GCA_019752975.1 Undibacterium sp.
CATACATTACCTCAATTTTAATAAATTGCTTGATTTATTCATTAGCATATTGTTGTTTTTATGTTGCGGGAAATAAAAAAACAGCATCGAAGCGAACACTTCGATGCTGTTTTTTTTACGCCGCAGAAAAATTACTCTGCGTCTACATTACCAATCACTTCGTCAGCTACCACGGGTACCGGAGAGAAAATTTCCTTCTCGGCGGCTAACAATGCGGCTCTGTCTTCTGCCTCTGAACCCTCTTTGGCCTTGCGAGCGCGATGGTAGGCTAGACCTGTTCCGGCTGGAATCAAACGACCAACGATGACGTTTTCTTTCAAACCGCGCAGGGTATCTTTCTTACCCATGATCGCGGCTTCTGTGAGAACACGAGTGGTCTCTTGGAAGGACGCTGCGGAAATGAAAGAATCCGTCGACAAAGAAGCTTTGGTAATACCAAGCAAAATATTTTCGTAAGTAGCTGGAATACCGTTCTCTTTGGTGACACGGTCATTGACGCCCAACAGATCAGAACGCTCAACTTGTTCGCCCATGATGTAGGCGGTGTCGCCTGGTTGAGTCACGACGACGCGACGCAACATTTGACGCACAATCACTTCAATATGCTTATCATTGATCTTAACACCTTGTAAGCGATACACGTCTTGAACTTCATCCACGATGTAACGTGCCAAGGCTTCGATACCCAACAGACGCAAGATGTCTTGTGGATCGGCTGGGCCGTCAACAATCATTTCACCTTTGTTGACTACTTGACCGTCATGCACTAGGACTTGCTTATCTTTGGTAATTAAGAATTCGTGCTTTTGACCGTCCATGTCGGTGATTTCTAGACGTTGCTTACCTTTGGTCTCTTTACCAAACGCCACCGTTCCAGTTACTTCCGCCAACATACCTGCATCTTTTGGTGAGCGGGCTTCAAACAATTCGGCAACACGTGGGAGACCACCGGTAATATCACGAGTTTTTTGTGACTCAGTTGGAATACGCGCCAATACTTCACCGACATGTACTTGTTGGCCGTCTTTTACCGTAATCAAAGCGCCGACTTGGAAACCAATCGTTACGGCATGCTCGGTGCCAGAGATTTTAACCTCTTCACCTACCTCATTTAATAACTTAACTTGTGGACGTAACACTTTACCAGCAGCAGATCCACGACGTTTCGCATCGATCACCACCAAGGTAGAGAGACCGGTAACATCATCGACTTGACGTGCTGCCGTAACACCCTCTTCCACGTTTTCAAACTTCACTTTACCGGTGTATTCGGTAATGATAGGACGGGTCAATGGATCCCATGTCGCTAAGTTAGTACCAGCTTTAATCAATAGGCCATCTTTAACGATCAAAGTAGCGCCGTATGGCACTTTATGACGTTCACGTTCACGACCATGATCGTCAGTAATCAAAACTTCACCAGAACGTGAAATCACGATTTGATCGCCTTTACCGTTCGTGACATAACGCATAGTGGCCGTAAAGCGGATGGTACCGTTGGATTTCGCTTCCACTGAAGAAGCGATCGCTGCACGAGATGCGGCACCACCAATGTGGAAGGTACGCATCGTCAACTGTGTCCCTGGTTCACCAATCGATTGCGCAGCGATAACGCCGACAGCCTCACCCGCATTGACCATGGAACCACGACCAAGATCACGGCCATAGCACATCGCGCATAAACCGTAACGCGTATCACAAGTTAATGGCGTACGTACTTTGACTTCATCGATGCCTAGGGCTTCGATTTCTTCAACCATAGCTTCATCCAGCAATGAGCCTGCGTCGTACAAATTGGCTAGCGTCTCTGGATTGATGATGTCGTTAGCAGTAACGCGTCCGAGGATCAAATCACGCAACGGCACATTAACTTCGCCGCCTTCAACGATGGCTTTCATGGAAGCGCCATTGGCTGTTCCACAATCGTCTTCAATGACCACTAAATCTTGAGTAACGTCAACCAAGCGACGTGTCAAGTAACCGGAGTTCGCGGTTTTTAACGCCGTATCGGCTAGACCTTTACGTGCACCGTGAGTAGAAATAAAGTATTGAAGAACGTTCAAACCTTCACGGAAGTTCGCTGTAATTGGCGTCTCGATAATTGAGCCGTCTGGTTTTGCCATCAAGCCGCGCATACCTGCTAACTGACGAATCTGGGCTGCAGAACCACGCGCACCAGAGTCGGCCATCATATAAATGGCATTGAAGGATTCTTGCGTGCCGACAGTGCCATCGCGACGAGTAACCGCTTCCACTTTAAGCTGTTCCATCATGGCCTTACCGACTTCATCACCGGTCTTGCCCCAGATATCGACAACCTTGTTGTAACGCTCGCCAGCAGTAACCAAACCAGAAGCATATTGCTGTTCGATTTGTTTTACTTCATGTTCAGCAGCGGCCAACAAAGTGACTTTTTGCGGTGGTACCAACATGTCGTCGATACAGATAGAAATACCTGCACGAGTCGCCAAGCGGAAACCCATTTGCATCAATTGATCCGCAAATACGACAGTGGCACGTAGGCCGCACTTACGGAATGAGGTATCGATGAGTTTAGAAATTTCTTTCTTTTTCAACGGGCGATTCAATACACTAAATGGCAAACCTTTAGGCAAAATTTCAGACAAAATCGCGCGACCCACTGTGGTCTCATAACGCTTCACTGTCTTAACGAATTCGCCTGTTTCTTTATCCTTCGGGTACTCGGTGATACGCACAGTAACGCGCGTTGCGAGTTCAACTTCTTTATTGTCCCAAGCACGGATCGCTTCAGAAACGTCAGGGAAAAGCATACCTTCGTTCTTGCCATTAATGGCTTCGCGTGAAGCGTAGTACAGACCCAAAACGATATCTTGAGAAGGCACAATCGATGGTTCACCATTGGATGGGAACAAAATGTTGTTGGAGGCAAGCATCAAGGTGCGTGCTTCCATTTGTGCTTCAATAGACAAAGGAACGTGCACCGCCATTTGATCGCCGTCAAAGTCGGCGTTGAATGCGGCACAGACCAGCGGGTGCAATTGAATCGCTTTACCTTCGATCAAAACTGGTTCAAACGCTTGAATACCGAGTCTGTGCAAAGTTGGTGCACGGTTCAACATAATCGGATGTTCGCGAATCACTTCTTCAAGAATATCCCATACTACTGGCTCTTGAATCTCAACCAGTTTCTTCGCTGCTTTGATCGTTGTCGCTAAACCCATCAATTCCAATTTATTGAAAATGAATGGTTTGAACAATTCCAAAGCCATCAATTTCGGCAAACCGCATTGATGCAATTTCAGTTGTGGACCAACCACGATAACCGAACGACCAGAGTAATCGACGCGCTTACCCAACAAGTTTTGACGGAAACGACCGCCCTTACCTTTGATCATTTCAGCGAGGGATTTCAATGGGCGCTTGTTCGCGCCTGTCATGGCTTTACCGCGACGACCATTATCTAACAGTGAATCGACCGCTTCTTGCAACATACGTTTTTCGTTACGCGTAATAATTTCTGGAGCGCGCAATTCCATCAAACGCTTCAAACGGTTATTACGGTTAATCACGCGACGATACAAATCGTTCAAATCTGATGTAGCGAAACGACCACCATCCAAAGGAACCAACGGACGCAATTCTGGCGGCAATACCGGCAAAACTTCCATGATCATCCAATCGGGCTTAATGCCTGAGCGTTGGAACGCTTCTAAGACTTTAAGACGCTTGGAATATTTCTTGATCTTGGCTTCTGATTTGGATTCTTTGAGTTCAGTACGTAAAGTCTCTGCATCACGGTCGATATCAATTGAACGCAAGAGTTCACGGATACCCTCTGCACCCATGAATGCGGTGAATTCATCGCCATGTTCTTCATACTTAGCAGCATAATCATCTTCCGACATGATCTGGCATTTTTTCAGCGGAGTCATGCCTGGATCGGTAACGACATAGGCTTCAAAATACAAGACGCGTTCGATATCCCTTAGGGTCATGTCGAGCACCATACCGAGACGGGATGGGAGCGATTTCAGAAACCAAATATGAGCTGTAGGAGAAGCCAATTCGATGTGACCCATGCGCTCACGACGCACTTTAGCTAAAGTGACTTCAACGCCGCATTTTTCGCAGATCACACCGCGATGCTTTAATCGTTTGTACTTACCGCATAGACATTCGTAATCTTTGATTGGGCCAAAAATTTTTGCGCAGAACAGACCATCACGTTCTGGCTTAAAAGTACGGTAGTTGATGGTTTCCGGCTTTTTAACTTCGCCGTAGGACCATGAACGGATTTTGTCTGGAGACGCGAGACCAATTTTGATCGCGTCGAATTGTTCATTGGGCTGAACTTGCTTGAATAGATCGAGCAGGGCTTTCATGTGTTTCTCTCCAGTGAGGTGCCGCTTGGTGTCGCTAGCAATACTTTGTCTAACCCTGTTCGCATGGGCGGGAGAGCCTAGTCGCTTGACTTAGGTTCCGCACATACCGGGAACAAAATTCTGTTTTGCGTACCACCATTTTAATGAGCAACGCCCGAAACGAATTCGGGCGATGGCTTACTACTAAATTATTTTTTCATGTAGGGCGCTTGCAGGCCACCTGATTCAAGCAAGACGTTGGCGGCGCGGGTTGCACCCGCCCTACATTATTTCTTAATTGCGTTCTAGATCAATATCGATACCCAGCGAACGAATTTCTTTCACCAAGACGTTAAACGATTCAGGCATACCTGCGTCGATCACGTGATCACCTTTGACCAGATTTTCGTACACTTTAGTACGGCCATTCACGTCATCGGATTTGACTGTCAACATCTCTTGCAAGACATAAGACGCGCCATACGCTTCGAGTGCCCAAACCTCCATCTCACCAAAACGCTGACCACCAAATTGCGCTTTACCGCCCAATGGTTGTTGTGTAACTAGTGAGTACGGTCCAGTAGAACGAGCATGCATCTTGTCATCAACCAAATGGTGCAACTTCAAGACGTGCATGTAACCGACTGTGACGTTACGCTCAAAGGCTTCACCAGTGCGACCATCGTACAAGGTCACTTGGTTCTTCGATGGCGTCATGCCTAGTTGTTTTGCGATATGGTCTGGGTAGGCCAAATCTAACATGCGACGAATTTCGCTCTCATGCGCACCGTCAAATACTGGGGTGGCAAACGGGACGCCGTTTTTCAGATTCGCGGTGAGTTCCAAAATCTCCGCGTCACTTAATCCATCGATGTCTTCGTTCTTACCTGATTCGTTGTAGATTTGTTTTAAGAAGCCACGAATTTCTTCGATCTTTGTTTTTGCTTTGAGCATTTCGCCTATACGTAAACCCAAGCCTTTAGCTGCCCAACCCAAATGCACTTCCAAAACCTGTCCCACGTTCATCCGTGACGGAACGCCCAAGGGATTCAAGACGATGTCAGCCGGTGTACCGTCGGCCATGTAAGGCATATCTTCGACCGGAACGATACGTGAAACCACACCTTTGTTACCGTGACGTCCAGCCATTTTGTCACCTGGTTGCAAGCGACGTTTTACAGCCAAGTATACCTTGACCATTTTTTGTACGCCTGGTGGCAATTCATCGCCCTGAGTCAACTTAGTACGTTTTTCTTCAAATGCTAAATCGAACTGATGACGTTTTTCAGCGATAGAATCTTTGATCGCTTCGACTGAACGTGCAGTATCTTCATCTTCCGGGCGAATATCGAACCAGTGATATTTATCCACTTGGCTTAAATATTCTTGCGTGATCTTGCTGCCCTTAGCTAATTTAGCCGGGCCACCATTAGCGACCTTACCGACCAACATACGGGCTAAACGCTCAAAGGCATCGCCTTCAACAATACGCAACTGATCGTTCAAATCTAGGCGATAGCGCTTTAATTCGTCATCGATAATTTGCTGAGCACGTTTATCACGTTGTATGCCTTCACGTGTAAACACTTGTACGTCAATGACGGTTCCTACCATGCCGGATGGCACGCGCAGAGACGTGTCTTTAACGTCTGAAGCTTTTTCACCAAAGATGGCGCGTAGTAGTTTTTCTTCTGGTGTTAATTGCGTTTCGCCTTTTGGCGTTACCTTACCAACTAATGTATCCCCAGCAGTCACTTCAGCACCGATATAGACGATACCGGATTCATCCAAACGAGCTAATTGATTTTCAGCGAGATTGGAGATATCACGAGTGATTTCTTCTGCGCCTAACTTAGTATCACGGGCAACTGCGGAGAGTTCTTCAATATGAATAGAAGTGTAGCGATCATCAGCCACCACTTTTTCAGAGATCAAGATCGAATCTTCGAAGTTATAACCATTCCAAGGCATAAACGCGATCAACATGTTTTGACCTAGTGCTAATTCGCCTAAGTCAGTTGACGCGCCGTCGGCCAATACGTCGCCTTTAGCAACCACATCACCGATTTTCACGATAGGACGTTGATTGATGTTAGTGTTTTGATTGGAACGTGTGTACTTAATCAAGTTATAGATATCCACACCAACTTCACCAGCTAAAGCTTCTGCATCGTTGACACGAATAACGATACGACCGGCGTCAATATAATCGACTTTACCGCCACGCAATGCTTGTACTGTCGTGCCAGAATCGACCGCTACTGTGCGCTCAATACCGGTACCAACGAAGGCTTTTTCTGGACGCAAGCAAGGAACTGCCTGACGTTGCATGTTGGCACCCATCAACGCACGGTTCGCATCATCGTGTTCCAAGAACGGAATCAAAGATGCCGCTACCGAGACCACCTGACCAGTGGCCACGTCCATGTACTGTACGCGCTCTGGTGAGCACAAAATAGTTTCACCAGCTTGACGTGAAGAGACCAATTCATCGGACAACATGCCGTCTGCGCTGATAGTCGCATTCGCTTGAGCGATAATGTAACGACCTTCCTCAATCGCTGACAAATAATCGATTTGCGTGGTAATTTTACTGTCGACCACTTTACGATACGGTGTTTCTAAGAAGCCGTATTCGTTCAAACGGGCGTACAAAGCCAAAGAGTTGATCAAACCAATGTTTGGTCCCTCTGGCGTTTCGATCGGGCACACACGACCGTAGTGAGTAGGATGAACGTCACGTACCTCAAAGCCAGCGCGTTCGCGAGTCAAACCACCAGGTCCCAAGGCGGAGATACGACGTTTATGCGTAATCTCAGACAAAGGATTGGTTTGATCCATAAACTGAGACAATTGCGAAGAACCGAAGAACTCACGAATCGCCGCAGAAATCGGCTTGGAATTGATCAAATCATGCGGCATTAAATTATCCGCTTCGGCTTGACCGAGGCGTTCTTTCACGGCACGTTCTACACGCACTAAACCAGCACGGAATTGATTCTCAGCCAATTCTCCGACGCAACGTACACGACGATTACCTAAGTGATCGATATCATCGACTTCGCCACGACCATTGCGCAACTCTACCAAGATTTTAATGACCGCTAATACATCGTCATCCGACAAAGTCATATCGCCAGTCAATTCATCACGACCGATACGACGGTTAAATTTCATACGACCAACAGCAGAGAGATCATAACGATCTTCGTTGTAGAACAGACCGTTAAACAAGGCTTCTACAGAATCTTCAGTTGGCGGTTCGCCAGGACGCATCATGCGGTAAATGGCGACACGTGCCGCCATTTGATCAGCGGTCTCGTCAGCGCGCAAAGTTTGAGAAATGTAAGCACCTTGATCTAGATCATTGGTGTACAAAGTCTGCAGATCAGTAACGCTCGCTTCACGCAAACGAGCCAGCAATTCTTCGGTCAATTCATCATTCGCATTAGCAACGATTTCGCCTGTATCGGCATCGACGATATTTTTCGCCAAAACGCGTCCGAGCAAATAGTCCTCAGGCACAGAAATCGCTTTAACGCCAGAGGCTTCGATTTCACGAACATGTTTAGAATTGATACGCTTGTCTTTCGCGACGATCAATTTGCCTGCTTTGTCTGAGATATCAAAACGCGCCACTTCGCCGCGCAAACGCTCGGCGACAAATTCCATCTCAGCACCATCGCTGTGCAAGATAAAATTATCGAAGACGAAGAAGTTTGACAAAATCTGCTCATTGCTCATGCCAATAGCACGAAGCAAGATCGTCACAGGCATCTTACGACGACGATCGATACGGAAGAACAAAATGTCTTTCGGATCAAATTCAAAATCCAACCATGAACCACGGTAAGGAATGATCCTAGCGGAAAACAAGAGTTTACCGGAAGAATGGGTCTTGCCGCGATCATGTTCGAAGAACACACCAGGAGAGCGGTGTAACTGAGAAACGATCACGCGCTCAGTACCATTAATCACGAAAGAACCGGTGTTGGTCATGAGCGGCAATTCGCCCATGTACACTTCTTGCTCTTTCATTTCTTTGACAACCGGCTTGGTTGGGGATTCTTTATCAAGAATAACCAAACGCACCTTAGCCCGCAAAGGTGAAGCAAAAGTAAGGCCGCGCAATTGACATTCCTTGACATCAAATGCAGGATCGCCTAAAACGTAGGACAAGAATTCTAAACGAGCAAACCCGTTATGCGACACAATCGGAAATATGGACGTGAAGGCAGACTGCAAGCCCTCGTTTTTACGAACTGACGGTGCTTTGTCTTGCTGTAAAAAGCCCAGATAAGATTCGAGCTGGGTCGCCAGCAGGAAAGGAACGTTGTGAACGTTAGCGCGTTTCGCGAAAGATTTACGAATGCGCTTCTTCTCAGTAAATGAGTAGTGCATGGACACTCCGTTAGTGACAAGGAAGGAAGGAGAATTCAAACTTTTTCATGAAATCAAAAAAATTCCACGAAAAAATCTCAATTCTCAACCCTCGCCTTTTGGGTTTGGCTGACGAATAAAATACTTAATTTTTACGGAGCTCATTACGAAATTCGTTTAGTATGCCGCTGTTAAGTGGCAATTAAACACCGTAAAAATTAAGAATTTTTGCTACAAAAATACACTACTAAGCACGACGGAGAAGCAAAAGAGGAACCCTTTCTTCCAAAAGGATTCCTATTTTTGACTCTGGGGACATTTTGAAAAACTTCCAAAACTCCCCACACAAAAAAATCGCAAGATTTTTTTGATTATTTGATGTCAGCTTTCGCGCCAGCTTCTTCCAACTTCTTCTTAGCAGCTTCAGCATCGGCTTTAGTAACCGCTTCTTTAACTGTTTTAGGTGCGCCATCAACTACGTCTTTAGCTTCTTTCAAGCCTAGACCAGTCAATTCACGAACTGCTTTAATTACGCCAACTTTATTTGCGCCGACTTCGCTCAAAATAACGTTGAATTCAGTTTGCTCTTCAACTGCAGCAGCTGGACCAGCAGCTGGGCCAGCAGACATCGCAGCAGCGGATACGCCGAATTTTTCTTCGAAAGCTTTTACCAAGTCGTTCAAGTCCATTACAGACATCGCGCCTACGGCTTCGAGGATATCGTCTTTACTTAGTGCCATTTGAAACTCCAATTTTTTAAATTACATTTGATTCGGTATTTGACGTAAAACTTATTCTGCTGCAACTGCGTCGGTAACTTCGGCTACCTCGGCAGCTGGAGAACCAGCTTCTTGCTTTGCTGCGAGTGCTGCCAGAGCGCGTGCGAATGCAGATACAGGAGCCTGCATCATACCCAACACTTGCGCCAACAATACTTCACGGCTAGGAATGCTCGCCAATGCAACTACGCCAGCTTTGTCCAAAGACTTGCCTGCATAATTACCTGCTTTAACGACTAGTTTGTCATTACCTTTTGCGAAGTCTTGTACGACTTTTGCAGCAGCAACAGCATCCTCAGAGATCGCATAGATCAATGGGCCAGTCATTTCGTCAGCTAAGCTTGCGAAAACAGTTCCCTCAACGGCACGACGTGCGAGTGTGTTTTTCAACACACGCATGTATACACCTTGAGCACGTGCGGATGCACGTAATTGCGTCAAATGACCGACCTGGATGCCACGGTATTCGGCCACAACGATAGTCTGTGCTTTTGCTACTTTTGCAGAGACTTCAGCGACTACAGCCTTTTTGTCATTCAGATTGAGACTCACGGTCAACCTCCAATTATGATAATCGGTTGCCACATCAGGATGATGTGCTTCCCTTTCATCGTTTCGAACACGGCGTCCGAAGTAAAGGAGCATTACTGAAGATCAGTAGAAAACACCAAAACTTGTTCGGGAACACCATCTGCGTTGGGTACACTACATAATTAAGTCATTCGCCAACCACTCAAACAACCCCAACGGTCTTTGATTGCTTGACTAGGTAAAAAAACTTACCCAATCAACCCAAAGATTCGCCCTTGATTTTTTCAAAGGACTTAATTCTATACATCGTCATTCTTGCTTTCACAGGAATGACGACTAAAACACTTTAACTTTTTACGCAGCCAAATTGATATGATCAACGCGTACACCAACACCCATAGTGGATGAGATGGATACTTTACGCAGATACACACCCTTTGAAGTCGCTGGCTTTGCTTTGTTCAATGCTTCGATCAAGGCCAACAAATTACGCTTCAAATCGCCATCTTCAAAAGATTTACGACCGATTGTAGAATGGATGATACCGGCTTTATCTGTACGATATTGCACTTGACCAGCTTTAGCATTCTTAACCGCTGTCGCAACGTCAGGAGTAACTGTGCCGACTTTTGGATTTGGCATCAAACCACGTGGACCCAATACTTGACCCAAAGTACCAACGATACGCATTGTATCTGGAGAAGCAATCACGACATCAAATGGCATATCGCCAGCTTTGATGCGCTCAGCCAAGTCTTCCATACCGACGATATCAGCACCAGCAGCTTTAGCTTCTTCAGCTTTAGCACCTTGAGCAAAGACCGCTACACGTACTGATTTACCTGTACCCGCTGGCAATACAACTGCGCCGCGGACTACTTGATCAGACTTCTTAGGATCAACGCCCAATTGAACAGAAACGTCAATGGATTCGTTAAATTTTGCGGTTGCGCATTCTTTGATCAATGCAACTGCATTGTCGAATGTGTAGGTCTTTAAGCGATCAACTTTAGTCGCTAGCAATTTTGCTTTTTTAGTGATCTTAGCCATTATACGCCCTCTACCGTAATGCCCATGGAACGCGCTGAACCGGCGATAGTGCGCACGGCTGCTTCCATATCTGCTGCGGTCAAATCTTTCATTTTTGCAGTAGCGATTTCTTCTGCTTGCTTACGTGTGATATTACCGACTTTGTCAGTATGTGGCTTTGCTGAACCTTTAGTGATCGCAGCAGCTTTTTTAATCATGTAAGTTGCAGGAGGCTTCTTCATCACGAAAGTGAAAGACTTATCTGCAAATG
>JAIELM010000572.1 GCA_019752975.1 Undibacterium sp.
AATCGCAACAACGATTTTGCAGGAGGTGAAGCCTGCTTAATACCATGCTTATTTAAAGCCTACCTCAAGTCTATGAAAAACTATTCCGCTGGCGCACTTGTTCAAAAAAACAAATTGCCGCGCTTGCTGCGACATTGAGTGATTCAATGTCCGACCTCTGTGGGATGGTCACAATGTCCGTCGCCAAAGCCATTAAATCGTCGGCGACGCCCTGCCCTTCATGCCCAAATAGCCAAGCCACATCACGTCTAAGATCGCATTGGTAGATTGTGGTACTGGTGTGTGAGCTGGTGGCTAGCACCGGGATGGTGGTGTTTTTAAATAATTCGTGAAGATTTACTGCTTCAAAAATTTCCAATAAAAAATGCGCTCCCATACCCGCTCTTAATACCTTAGGCGACCATGCTGAAGCGGTGCCAAGGCTGCAAAATACTTGGTGTATGCCGGCACCTGCCGCGCTGCGTAAAATGGAACCTAGGTTACCTGGGTCTTGTAAGTTATCGAGCACCACCGCCGACTTTATTAGCTTGCCGCTCAATGTCGACTGTGGTGTAGAGATGACGAATAAAATACCGATGCCATTTTCCACTTGGCTTAAGGCTTGAAATAAGGCGTCAGGCAAATGAATTACCTGCACATTTTCTCCTTCGCACTGAGCGATGATGGGATTAACCTCATGATGATTGATGCAGGCGTCCGATATCACGCAGATTTTTGGCGCACCACGATGCTGCAGGTAGGCTTGGCACAGATGAACACCATCTAAGATTGTTTGTCCGGATTTTTTACGTGCTTGACTACTGTTGGCAAGGTTTTTTAATTCTTTGTAGAGTGCATTATCGCGTGAACTGATGGCTTTCATAGCACATCTCCATTTAAGAGCGCTTTGACCGGCGCGTAGGATTTTCTATGTACAGGGGTGACACCGAACTCTTTGAGACGGGCTAAATGTAGTACGGTAGGATAGCCCTTGTGCTGGTCAAAGGCGTATTCTGGATATTCTATATGTAACTTGGCTAGTGCCTGATCACGCGCCGTTTTAGCAAGGATAGAGGCGGCTGAGATCGCCTGCACTTTGTCGTCGCCTTTCACGATCGCTTCGGAACGTACTGCCATCACGGGACAGCGATTGCCATCGATCAAAGCTAGGCTGGGCGTCACCTTAAGTGCTTCGACCGCCCGCCGCATAGCTAGCATGGTGGCTTGTAAAATATTGAGATCATCGATTTCTTTCTCTGAAGATTCGGCTACTGCCCACGCTAGGGCATGTGTCTTAATCTCTATCGCTAAGGCATCGCGTTGCGCTTCACTTAATTTTTTTGAGTCGCGCAATCCTTGTATGGGATTGGCGGGATCAAGTATCACTGCGGCCGCCATCACTGGACCTGCTAAAGGCCCACGACCCGCTTCGTCAACACCGCAGATTATCTCTCCCTCATAGTCGTCCAAACTAAATAAAAAGCTGCTTTGACTACTGTTGCTGGACTTAGTCATGGAGAAAAGCCTCCACCTGCGCGACATCCAAAAAGTAGTGACATAATTGCTTAGGCTCACGATCAGGTTTTTTCCCGAAGAGGACAGGAACAAGTTCGTCAAATTGCGCCAATAGCGTCGGGTTTGTGTCCACGTCAATCACCTCTATGGAAAATGGTTGTTCAGCCTTAAGTGCTTGCAAATGCACCAACATATCGTCACACAAATGGCAGTAACTACGAGAATAGAGAGTGAATTGGATCATGCGAATTCGAGATTGGGGAAAAAGGAGAATTATAAGGCTTTGCAGGGTATTCCCCTAGGTGCCTTAATATGCAAAAAGCCGCACCTTACTAGGGTGCGGCTTTATAACGATAGTGACGATTACTTAGCCGTAGGGCGTATCACTAAGTATCTAGATGAATCGTCACGCCGCACTAATAATGCCACTGGCTTCTTCGAATCTAATTTGCTCACCATAGCATCAAATTGTTTTGCATCAACAATGTCAACATTACTCATAGCGAGAATGATATCGCCCGGCTGCAATCCACTTGCCGCAGCGACACCTTCGACATGCTCTATCATGACACCAGCGCCATTGGGCATTTGTCGTTTTTGTGCTTCTGTGAGATCAGAGACTTGTATACCTAAGGCATTGTTGTTCTTCTCTTGCTTTTCTTTGACTTTTTTCACTGCAACATTATCCGCTTCCGCTTCACCTATCACTGCGGTGAGTTCTTTGGTCGAACCTTTGCGCCAGACAGTGATGGTGGCCTTATTGCCTGGTTTTAAGGCACCAATCAGGCGTGGTAAGTCGGTACGTTTTTCTATTGCGACACCATTGACTTTAATAATAATATCACCTGCTTGAACTCCAGCCTTTTCCGCTGGGCCGCCCGGACTAACATTAACTATCGAAGCACCTTGCGCCTTGGATAATCCTAAGGCTTGTGCGGTTTCTTCATTCACATCGTCAATTGACACACCCAATAGCCCACGCGAAACGCTTCCTTTAGACTTAAGCTGATCCACGACTCGCATCGCTTCATCGATGGGTATGGCAAATGAAATGCCCATATAACCGCCGGAACGGCTATAAATTTGAGAGTTGATGCCGATGACTTCGCCGCGCAAATTGAGCAGTGGGCCACCGGAATTTCCGGGATTGACCGCAACATCGGTTTGAATTAACGGCAATAAATCACCAGTTTCTCTGGATTTGGAAGAAATGATACCCGAAGTAACCGTATTATCGAGGTCGAATGGTGAACCGATGGCGATGACCCATTCTCCTGCCTTAATTTTATCCGAATCACCTATGGCTAGCTTAGGCAACTTACTCGCCTCAATTTTCAAGACTGCAATATCCGTCCGCTTATCGGCACCGATGACTTTGGCTTTAAACTCACGCTTATCAGTAAGTTTTACAAACACTTCTGAAGCACCTTCGACGACATGGTTATTGGTGAGTACGAATCCATCGCTGGAAATAATAAAACCTGAGCCCACACCGCGCGGAACTTCTTGTTCTTGTTGTTTGGGTACTTGTCGACGATTCTTGGGGTTTTGTGGGGATGGGTTTGGTATGCCGAAGAAACGCCTAAACAACTCATCTTGATCACCATAGACATCCATGGGGTTTTGTACGATTTTTTGCGTGGTGCGAATATTCACGACTGCGGGGCTGGTTTTTTCAACTAGTACCGTAAAATCTGGCAATCCCGTCACCAAAAGTGGCGCCTGCGGTACAGCTACTGCTGACACTTGCGCATTAGCGTCACCACTATTGCTTAGGTAGCTTACCCCGACAAACACCGATGCTCCAATGATGAGCGAGGAAAGTAAAATGGAAACATGTTTTTCAACAGGAAAAAATTTTGCTAATCTCATAAATTCACCCTTAATTATTAAATCCGAAAAATACGCTATCTCTTAAATTGAATTGAATTAATTACCTGAGCAATTGCTGCACCAGGTACTTCGCCCACTACCGTTAGCCAATTTTCACCCTGCTTGCGTCCGGCAATTGTCATTGCGCCTTGTTGCAAACTTCCTTCGGTACGCGCACCGGTATTGGGTTCCACAAAAACTGAAATACTGGACAGCCCATCAGAAAACATCATCTGTACTACCTGATGTGGCTTACTAGTTTCACTTGCCACTTCGCCCATGGATATGGGAATTAATCGCTTGGTTTCAAGGGTTTTTTTAAAGCCCGATGGAAGTGTTTTGACGCTCCAACCTGAACTGATGTTAGCTAGGACGGTGAGGTTCTCTACTTTCCACTGATTGGTGTTTTGAAAACTGGTCTTTAAGCGCGCCTTATCGACTTCACCCAAAGTGAATTGCGTAAACGCGATTTGTTCTATCACTTCATTTTTGGTATTAAGTGTTTGTGCGCCTAAAAGCAAGCCAGTATTTTTTTCTACACATAAGCGATAGTTATACCGTAGGGCATCTTTGGCCTGAAAATTGAGCACTTGACATTCGTTTCCAGCGACGCGGCTCATTTGCGCTTTTTTGATGACATAAGATTCTGGTAGCGTCCGCGCATTCTCTGAAAGTAATGCAGGAAACTCCTCCTGCGCGAGATTTTTTTCAATTTGAATGACTTTACTATCCGGCAAATAGCAGGAGACTTCGCCATTACGACGTACATATTCGCGCGGTTTTCCATCCAAAATTTCTAACTTCTCCACCTCCACGTCACCGTCAAAACCGTGGGTAATTCTGGAGGTGCGAATTTGATTGCCTTGCTGATAGACAAAAGTACCTGAATAACTCAATTTTTTTGCGGCATTTTTAACTGTTTGCAAAGTTTTAAGAATATCCTGCTCTTCATTCAACTGTGCAAAACATGTCGAGCTAAAGAGCCAAAAGCACAGTGAAGCTAGAGAGATGGCGCAAAATCGTGCAGAAAGAATAAGTGAGTTTGAAAACTGCATAAGTTATTTTTCAGTCTCAGTATTTGATACTATATTGGCACGCTGAATATACCGCCCACTATTGTCTAATGCGGGAGATACTTTTTGATGTGCTTGCAAGTAGCTATCTAAACGAGCGTCACGCAACATTTCCACCTGATTTTCCAATTTAGGGGCAAATTCGGCTTCTTGGGCATTGTGATTGGTGTTGGCATAAGCTCGAGCTTCTTCATGATTGCTGGCCAAGGTGACTTTAGCGGCGGCGAAGGATTCCTTTGCCTCATTACTTGCTACCTGAGCTGCGGCACCATTTCCTCCTTGCAACAAGGGAATAATTTGAGGCGCCATGACGAAGGCGACCATGAGCATTGCTGCTAGGCTAGTAATCGCAGCATATGGCGCATACGATCTAGTCGCTTTAGTTTTAGCTTGTGGAGCTAAAATGCTAGGCTCCTGCGCTAACCGTGCGGAAATTTTTTG
This sequence comes from Undibacterium sp., assembly GCA_019752975.1. GTDB lineage: Bacteria > Pseudomonadota > Gammaproteobacteria > Burkholderiales > Burkholderiaceae_D > Undibacterium. Next base: position 4,881 of record JAIELM010000572.1, read on the forward strand.
TGAAAACTGATGACTAAGTGGTACATCCAAATCATCAGACCGCAGGATATCACCGATTTGATGATAGAGATCCCAGCTTGTACGCAATGCCCCGGATTCCCCGTGTTTCAAGTTTCCCAATAATGCGTCCATTTGAGCATCAGTCAGCTCACCATCGGCCATGCTCGAGAGATCTTCATGCTGATTAATCTTGACGTTCATATTTGCACCTTCATTTCCTTTTTTATCTTCCCACTCTACTATTTTACCAAGTAATTTTACTTATCTTACTTATTAAATTTCTTTGCTAAATTTTTTTGCCAAATTCTCTTGATAAGATTGACGACTACCAACGCTGATCTAGAGAAGTACCAATCTGAGGCCTCAACTTCTCCGCAATCGCTTCTCGCGCTCTAAAAATACGACTGCGCACTGTACCTATAGGGCAGACCATAATTTCAGCAATCTCCTCATAACTCAATCCCTCTATTTCACGCAAGACAATTGCCTTACGCAATTCTTCCGGTAACGCCATCATTACCGCATTGACGGTGTTCGCAATTTGTTTGCTCGCCAGTAGAGATTCGGGAGTATTGATATCTCTTAGTCCATCGGCATCGTGAAAAGTTTCCGCTTCCTCGATATCTGAGTCGGTAGACGTCGGCATGCGTCTACCTTGGGTAACTAGGTAATTTTTCGCCGTATTAATTCCAATCCGATAAAGCCAAGTATAAAACGCCGACTCACCTCGAAAATTAGCTAATGCACGATACGCCTTAATAAACGCTTCTTGCACCACATCTTCGGCCTCGGCATGATCGTGGACGAGCCTAGATACAAGCCTATATAATTTCCTTTGGTATTTGGAAACTAGTAGCTCAAATGCATTTTTATCACCACGCTGTACGCGTTCAACCAAAAGCTGATCTATTTCGCGTTCTGTCGTCACTCAGAAATACCCATTATTATGTTTTTTCTTTTATGGCTTATGCAAACAATAGGATGTTTTGCACGAGCGCTCCATTTAAGATTTATTCTGTTCAATAGTATGACCTTACTTTTCACTTAAAAGTTCCCCTAATTTCGCCCTGCACATTCTCACGTTGCACTAGGCATTTTATCGTCACTAATATTTGACGAAATCCTTCGTGTACAACGCTGTCAGGTAAGACAATCAGTCGATTGAGCTGTTTATTTTCATCCAATAAGTTCAACAGAATTAAATTCGACCAACATATTGCTGGGGACTGCAAAGTAACATTTTTTGACTCCGATACTTTATTTTGCGCGTCATAAGTATGTAAAACTATATCTCCAGTATCGTTGAAGGACAGGAGGTAAGTCTGTTGAGAGCGCATGAATTTCCTCAGGAACAATAGCATAAGGATGATCACAGTGCCATCTAGAAAAAACATTAAAATCAGATTAAGCGTATGCAACATCGATACGGTCAATAGCGCCGCAATGATTGCGAGCAAGGTAAATACCATGCATAAAACGAGCAATATCCGCGACGGTTTAATTTTATGGGATGATGCAAGGCTCACAAAATGTACCCTCATAAAATAAAAGCCATGCAAAATGCATGGCTTTTATCTTATCGTAAAACTTTATAAAGTGGCGAGTTTTTTATACCTTAGCAAACACTAAGGTACCATTTGTTCCACCAAAACCAAAGGAGTTCTTCATCGCATACTGTATGGGCATTTCACGTGCCAAGTTTGCGCAATAATCGAGATCACATTCAGGATCTTGATTGAAGATATTCATCGTTGGTGGTGCGACTTGATCGCGTATTGCCAACACGGTGAATACCGACTCCAAACCGCCAGCACCACCCAAAAGATGGCCAGTCATAGATTTGGTCGAGCTAACTGACATTTTATAGGCGTGATCTGCAAAAGCTGCTTTGATTGCTTCGGTTTCATTCTTGTCACCCAAAGGCGTAGAAGTCCCATGTGCGTTCAAGTACTGAATTTGATCGTGATGTAAACCTGCATTTTTTAATGCGTTGATCATGCTTCTGCGCGGACCATCTACCGTTGGAGTGGTGATGTGATAAGCGTCGCCACTCATACCAAAACCAACAACCTCAGCATAGATTTTTGCACCGCGCGATTTAGCATGCTCATATTCTTCCAGTACCATCACACCTGCACCCTCGCCTAAGACAAAGCCGTCTCTATCTTTGTCCCATGGACGGGATGCCGTTGAAGGATCATCATTGCGTGATGAAAGTGCGCGGGCTGAAGCGAAACCACCAATACCTAATGGCGATGTAGTAGATTCTGCACCGCCAGCAACCATTACATCCGCATCGCCATACTCGATCATACGAGCCGCCGTGCCTATGCAATGCAAGCCAGTTGTACAAGCAGTCACAATCGATAAATTTGGCCCTTTAAGACCAAACTTAATCGATAAATTGCCGGAAATCATATTAATAATCGAAGCAGGTACAAAGAAAGGTGTAATGCGACGCGGTCCACGTGCCAACAAAACTTCTTTGGTTTCTTCTATCATTGGAAGGCCACCGATGCCCGAACCCACGATCACGCCAATACGTTCAGCGTTCTCTTCAGTGACGGTGATGCCACTATCTTGAAATGCCTGCACACCAGCAGCGATACCAAAATGAATAAAAGTATCCATGTTGCGCGCTTCTTTTGCACCGATATAATCTTCGACATTAAATCCTTTGACTTCACCCGCAAACTGGGTACTGAAGGCCGAGGCATCAAATTTAGTAATAGTCGAAATACCGGATTTTCCGGCTAGGATAGCAGTCCACGTGTCGACAATATTATTACCGACTGGAGACACGCAGCCTAGACCAGTCACTACTACTCGACGTTTATTCGTAAGGCTCAAGCGTCTCTCCTGGATTGAAAATAAAACTTCGCCAGCTTAGGCTTTGACGTGTGCAGTAGCGTAGTCAATCGCTTGTTTTACCGTAGTGATTTTCTCTGCTTGTTCGTCAGGGATTTCCATTTCGAATTCATCTTCTAACGCCATCACCAATTCGACTGTGTCGAGTGAATCAGCGCCCAAATCATCAACGAAGGATGACTCAATTTTGATGTCGGCTTCAGCGACGCCTAATTGCTCAGCTACGATTTTTCTTACGCGTTGTTCGATGTCAGACATATTATCTCCATTAATGGTTACAGAAAGTGCGCGCATTTTATCAGATTTGTGCGCAAAAAAAGCATTTTTAGATGCCTAAGGAATATTTTCGCCTAAAATTGGCCAACTTCTTACAAAATATAGAAAATCACATTAACACAAGTACATGCCGCCATTGACATGCAACGTGGTCCCGGTGATATAGGACGCGTTTGGAGAGGCCAAAAACACGGTTGCAGCAGCGATATCTTCTGGTTGTCCCAGCTTACCCATGGGGATCTGCTTCAAGATTGCCGTCTTTTGTTCTTCTGTGAGTGCTTTAGTCATATCCGTGTCAATAAAGCCCGGCGCAATACAATTGACAGTAATGTTGCGACTTCCAATTTCTAAAGCCAGCGCACGACTCATGCCGGCTACGCCAGCTTTTGCTGCAGCATAGTTCATTTGCCCTGGATTGCCAGAGGAACCCACTACCGAGGTGATATTGATGATACGTCCGTGTTTAGCCTTCATCATGCCGCGCAATACGGCGCGAGAAAGTCGTGCGACGGAATTAAGATTGGTCATAATCACCTCGTCCCAATTCTCTTCTTTCATGCGCATGGCAAGTTGATCTTGAGTAATGCCTGCGTTATTGACCAAAATCGAGAGGCTGCCATATTCTTTTTGGATCTCATCGACCAAGCTAGTGCATCGAGCAACATCGTTAACATTAAATGCTACGCCCTTGCCTGCTTCTGGATTGATTTCTTTTAAGTAAGCGCTAATGGCTTCAGCGCCTGATTCAGAAGTTGCCGTTCCGATGACTTTTGCACCAGATTGAGCCAAGGCGACGGCAATTGCCTTACCGATACCACGCGATGCGCCTGTGACTAAGGCGACTTGATTTTGAAGTTCTTGTGCCATTCTTTTACCAATTAAAATGATTTGAATTAAACCAACCTAACTAAATTAACTCAGGCTAGCCAACACTTTTTCTAAAGATGCTTGATCGTAGATACAATCGCCTAGCAACTCGGCATTGATGCGCTTAGTTAAGCCAGTTAACACTTTGCCGGGGCCGCATTCTATAAGGTGTTTAGTGCCAGTACTTGCGATCGCATTGACTGATTCCACCCACCGTACTGGTCGAGCAGCTTGACGGACTAGAGCGTCTTTAATTAAAGCGGGATCCGTGTTAATTGCGACATCGACGTTATTAATTAGGGCGATCGCAGGTGCTGAGAAACTCACATTTACCAGATAATCGCGCAATTGATCCGAAGCTGGCTTGAGTAATGACGAGTGAAAAGGTGCAGATACAGGCAAGGGCAAAGCACGTTTAGCACCCTTGGCTTTTGCGATCTCACAGGCGCGCTCAACAGCTGCCTTGCTTCCAGCAATAACAACTTGCGCTGGTGCGTTAAAATTAACGGCTTCCACTACGCCGCCTATGGTGTCGAGCATCGCCTCATTGCAAGCAGCAATCACCTCCGCGTCACTTAGACCCAAAATAGCAGCCATGCCGCCCTGCCCTACAGGTACCGCGTTTTGCATTGCTTGGGCACGAAACCGCACCAAGGGAATTGCATCTGCGAAAGCGATTACACCAGCAGCGACTAAGGCAGAATATTCACCTAAACTATGCCCTGCCACGAGCGCTGGAACTTTGCCCCCTACTGCTAACCACGCACGATAACAAGCAATGGCGGCGGTCAACATGATGGGCTGCGTATTGGTGGTCAAATCTAAATCTTCTTTCGGACCTTCGCCTATTAGTTTGGCGATATCCATGTGCAGAACGTCAGACGCCTCTTGCACGGTTTGCTGCACTATTTGATTATTGGCGAAGCCATTTAACATGCCTATGGCTTGAGAGCCTTGGCCAGGAAATACAAAAGCGAATTGAGTCGTCATAATTTAATGTTTGAAATTTCAAAAGCTACATCTTTACCAGAGCAGCACCCCAAGTGAAGCCACCGCCCACACCCTCCAGCATTACAATTTGACCTTTTTGCACTCGCCCATCGCGCACAGCAACATCAAGCGCTAAGGGAATCGAAGCAGCCGAAGTATTGCCGTGTTGATCGACGGTGACCACCATTTTCTCAAATGGTAATTTAAGTTTTTTTGCGGTACTTTGCATGATACGAATGTTAGCTTGATGAGGAATCAGCCAATCGATTTGCGAGGCATCAAGGCCGGCGATTTCCAACGCTTCGTGCGCTACTTTTTCTAACACCGTCACGGCCAATTTAAATACCGCTGGACCATCCATATACAAGAAAGCACTGCCAGCAATCACACCATCATTCACATTGCCAGGTACACAGAGTACATGACCGTGACTACCGTCCGCATGTAATTTGGTCGCGAGGACACCGGGTTCTTCAGACCGTGCGAGTACCACTGCACCAGCACCATCGCCAAATAGAACACAAGTAGTTCTATCGGCAAAATTCAGAATACGAGAAAACACCTCGGCACCAATCACTAAGGCTTTTTTATGCGAGCCAGATTTGATCATACTATCAGCCATAGACAAGGCATAGATGAAGCCACTGCATACCGCTTGTACATCAACCGCAGCGGCGCCGTTAGTGATCCCTAATTTATGTTGAACTACGCACGCCGTACTAGGAAATCCACCAAAAAAATCGGGAGTAGAGGTCGCCAAAATAATCAGATCAATGTCATTTGCTTCTAGGTCAGCCGCTTGCAAAGCGCGCTTAGCAGCTTCCACTGCTAAATCGCTAGAATTAACATGAGGCTCGGCATAATGACGCGCAGAAATGCCACTACGAGAAACAATCCACTCGTCTGAAGTCTCTATGCCCTTCGATGCTAATTGATCTGTTAGCGCTTGATTGCTAACGCGTTTGGGAGGCAGGTAGCTCCCAGTTCCTATGATTTTACTAAATAGTGTCATGCGTCTCTTCGGTATTATTTTAATTTACATCGGAGTCAAGGCGGGTGGCTGACTCAGGCTCGGGCACCGGCATCAATTCCGCCAAGGACGTGGTGATGCGCGCTAAAACATCATTTCTTACTGCATCGAAGGCGCGACGTATCGCCCATTCGTAACTATATTTATCTGCACTGCCGTGACTCTTAATGACCACTCCGCGCAAACCGAGCAGACTACCACCGTTGTACCTCGATGGGTTCATGGTCTTTGAAATCGATTTAAGCGCGCCACGTGCAATCAATGCGCCTATCATATTGAGCGGATTGCTTTTAAAGGCTTCTGTGAGCGTCGTTTTCACAAAACGCCCCATTCCT